>JAVVPL010000013.1:0-27682 GCA_036655775.1 Bacteroidales bacterium
CCTGTTGAGTTGGCTCATATTGTTTTGCAAGAATTAGACGGAATTCGTCGTGAAGGCAAAAAAATGAAATATTTACGTCCTGATGCCAAATCACAAGTAACTATTGAATATGACAATAACGGTAAACCCGTGCGTATCGACACCATTGTGATTTCTACACAACACGACGATTTTGATGTAGAGAAAAAAATGTTGGATACTATTACCCAAGATGTAAAAGAAATTTTACTTCCTCGTGTAATCAAAACCCTGCCCAAACGTGTACAAGAATTATTTAAAGGAAAATACAAATTGTTTGTCAATCCTACGGGTAAATTTGTGATTGGTGGACCTCACGGAGATACAGGGGTAACAGGTCGTAAAATTATTGTAGATACATACGGAGGAAAAGGAGCACACGGCGGAGGCGCATTTTCGGGAAAAGATTCTTCCAAGGTAGATAGATCGGCTGCTTATGCAGCACGTCATATTGCCAAAAACCTAGTGGCTGCAGGGGTAGCTGAAGAAATATTGGTACAAGTGGCTTATGCTATTGGTGTTGCTCAACCCGTAGGCATCTATGTGAACACCTATAATACGGCAAAAGTAAAACTCAGCGACGGTGAAATTGCCGAAATCATTCGCAAAACAGTAGATTTACGTCCGTATGCTATTGTTCAACGCTTCGGTTTGAAAAATCCTATCTTTAAAGCGACCGCTTCGTATGGTCACTTTGGGAGAACGCCATTTAAAGAAGAAGTAGAAGTGTATTACAAAGATGCTTCCACTAAAACCAAAAAAACGGGCAAAACAGAAAAATATTTTAAAGAAGTAGAATTTTTTGCTTGGGAAAAATTGGACTTAGTGCCCACATTTAAAAAAGCATTTCAACTCAAATAGAACAAAAACATAAAGCATAAAAAAGAGGGTGTCTAAATCTTAGGCACCCTCTTTTTTATGCTTGCTTACTTAGCTTCTGCTGCAATCCTATTATTCCGAGCTTAAATCGCCTATTTTTAGCCTTAATACCCCTTTATAGTCAAAAGATATCTATACATAAAAAAAGCCTGCTCTTACGAGCAAGCTTTTTTTATAATAAATAGAAAAGAAAACTTATTTTACTATAAGTTTACGAGAAATTGAACCTTGAGAATTGGTCAAACGAACCATATAGATTCCCGTAGCTGGCATTTGAGCCGTATACGAAGCACCCGTAGTAGCTTTTATAAGCGTTCTTCCCAATAAATCAAGTATTTCTACATTTGTATTCGTAGTAAGACCTTGTATTTGGATTGCTCCTTTATTTGCATAAATCGATACGGAAGCAAAAGCAGCATCTTCAATAGAAACATATTCTTTGAATATAGCAGTCACAGTCATTGTATCGGTAATTACAAATTTATAAACAAGTGATTTAGAGAAGGTAGTATCCTCATGTTCCCATTCCACAAATACACCTTTTCCTGTAATAGGCATAGCGGTAATCGTTACGGTATCACCTTCTAAGAAAGTACCAGCACCATTTACAGTACCATAAGCAGCATTATTCGAGAGAAGAGTCAATAAACAAGATTCCCGTTTGTTAAGTTCTTCAAAAACATAAAGTTTAGGTTCTCCCTCAGCGATAATTAAATCCACTTCCCTATGATACAAAGGATGTTTAATCATAACAAGATAAGGAGTCCCTGTGTTGTAATATCCTTGGAAGGGCACATTAAAGCCACCATTGGCATCAGTAGTGTCTATAGCAAGTCGTTCAAATACGTTGCTGTCAATAATTCCAAATATTTCGACAATTGCCCCTGGAATAACTACAGCAGTACCACCTTCGCCTTCCACAAGTTCACCATCCATCTCTTCGGTGATAGTTCCTTCAGCTGTGATTTCACTAAGTTCAGGAACTAACTCAAAAGCAGGAGCTACAAAAATATTCGACATACTATTTGTAATATCTCTAAATTTAATTACCATCGTGGTATCTATAGTTTTATATCCACCACAAGTGATTACAAAATGGAAATTGTCGTTTCCTTTGAAACCTTCAAATTTGAAAGCACTAGATTCAGTATAAAGATATTCTTTTACCGTATCTTTGTTGCTTGAAATTTGAATTTGTACGCTACCCATAAACTCGGTACGATTTTGTTGAGAAACAACTCCCATAATTGTAAATGATTTACGATATAAAGGAAGAGGCATCATATTTCCAAATTGCTCAATACCATAATTTATAGAATCTTTAATTTCCCCCCATTTTTCATTAGTAACTGTCAAATCGTTGGTTTCAGTAGGAGGTCCAGGGAACCAGCCTACTGAAGGAGCGGCCGTTACAATATTTGCTGTTGGAAAAATCCACTCAGACTCACCTATGCTTAGGCTATCAAATGCAAAATCACCTTGACTAGTTACAGGCTGTACGGATTCAAAAATACGACCCGTGGCTTTATTTTCAATTTTCACAATTTTGCCTGCAACATCATAGATACCCATTGTTTTATCGTCAAATTTACCATACCAGTAAACCGTAGTACCTAAATCAACTTTTAAAGTAATTGTTTTTTCTTCAAAAGTAGAAGCTACGGTGAGATCGATAGTATCAGTCACATAACCTAAAGCCGCAATTTCTATTTTGTAGTCGCCTTTTGGTAAAGCCATAATAGCAGGATATCCCATCTCGTCGGTATGTGCAATGGTTTTAATTGCATTGTCTATCACTCTAGCACTGGCGTCGCCTATGCCCATTTCAGCTGATTCTTGTATATTTAATCTCACAAGATTTGAATTGGCATCAGCCACTAAAGAAACCACATAACTACTATCTTTCGTAATATTCAAAACACCTTTAAATGATTCCCCTTTAGAATTAATTGCAAGGGTATACTCACCTCCAACCACATCGTCTATACTTGCATAATCACCTGCCAAAATTTCGTCAAAATGAAATGCAGGTATTCCCCCTGTTAAGGTATCTTTAGAAGTTAAACAAAGAATATTATCGGCAAATTCGGTACCATTGGTAGGATTGACAAATTTGACCGTAAATTGTAAATTGTACGTAAGTGGCGATAAATTTACTT
Organism: Bacteroidales bacterium; assembly: GCA_036655775.1. Classification (GTDB taxonomy): domain Bacteria; phylum Bacteroidota; class Bacteroidia; order Bacteroidales; family P3; genus JAVVPL01. The sequence continues at coordinate 3,057 of JAVVPL010000013.1, forward strand.
CAGGTCTGTCGTGTCCATATTGCCATTGTTGAGGTATATAGGGATCTCCTCCTGTATAAAAGATAGAAAGGTCATAGCGATATTTTTGACCCAATTCAACGGGTAAATCCGAAACGGTGGTTTCATTATCGTTGAAAGTTACTTTTGTAGGATCTGTAATACTCGCAATTTTAGTACCCATATCCCAATCATATTTGTCCTCAAAAGAATTATATTCCATAGCATATCTATCAATTGTAATTGAGTCGATACCAAGTCCTATTTTTGTCAATATAGGATCTAATTCCCAACTTAGCAAAACATCTGCCACCCCTTTTGTAGGTTGTACTGCAGTAAAAGTAAGTAAAGCAGGTTCATTCAAGATCATCATTGCATTATTTGTGCAAAAATTGTCAGTTTTCCATTCACTTACATTCCCTAATTCTGCATAGAAAGTATTTGATTGATTTTGTGTTACATATTTACCCGTAGGATCGGTCAACTCCACACCGTAAATTTTGGTAGGACTTCCTAGAAATTTTAAAGAAAAATAACCCGAATCATTGGCCTTTGCCGTAACAAGCACATCGGCATATTCATTTACATCCGAAAAGATAGTAATGCTAGCATTAGGGATAGGAATGCCTTCGTATGTTTCCATATTTAAACGTTCTATATGTCCACTAATAAACATAGTATCTACGAATCCTTTCATGACAGGTCGGTAGATATATTCTGCTGCTTTATCCAAATTTTTTGTCATTTCGGCATGGGTAAGGGTAAACGTATCTGTTTTATATGCAGGATTAGTCATTTTGGTAGCAAGATCCACAGCACCTTCACCATAATAGAATATGATAGGATCATTGTTAGTTCCTTGAACAAAAGTTCCATATTCTGTTTTTGGGAAAGAGGTCCAAGTAGTTCTATTATCCAATGAATACATCATCGACTCAATATCGTTGAGTTGTTGATCGGATTCATCTACAGGGAAAACACCGATAATCACTGATTTTAAATCGACTGCAGCCGCAATGTCTAAAACAGAATCGGTCGTAAGTACAAAAGGATTTACAACTGCTGAAGCACCTTGTGTATAGGCCTTTACAGTGTATGATCCCATGGGAAGAGTGATTTGGTAAGCTCCATTCATGTAAGGATTAGTGTAGAGTTCATACTGTTTGGTCGCGTCAAGATTTGAAATAAATTCAAGTTTTGCAAGTAAGACCGCAGATTCGTTTACAGGCTTGCCCGCATAGGTGACAGTACCTGTAAGAGTCTTTGTTGGCATAGGAGGATTTTGCGCACTAAGCGTACCTAGACCGCAAATCATCATTCCTAAAATTACAGTGAGAAATTTTTTCATAGTTTTTAGTTTTTGGTTTATACTAATTTTTATCTTACAAAGATACAAAAATTTATCAAAACACAAAAAAACACTTAACAAAAGTTTTTTTTTCTTTACGAAAAAAGAAACCCTCTAAAACACAGAGGGTTTCAGCCTTCTATTTTATTGATTTATAATTTTACAAACTTTATTTTCCTGCTTATTTTGAAGATAGAGAAAATAAATCCCTTTGGGATACTTGCTCAAGTCTAGGATATGCCCTCCTGAATTTAGAGAAATACGCAACAATTCTCGTCCTTGATAATCTAAAATATAGGCCTGATATGCTTTTTGAATTTGGAGGGTAAACAGCCCATTTGTCGAAGGGTTGGGGTATATTTTTACAAAGGTGTTCTCAATTCCTTTTTCTATTGCGAGGGTGTCTTTTAAGGTGGTGAATTTTCGACTTTGAAGTAAAGGATTCTCGGTAGCATGACTTACCACTAAAGCTAAAGAAGCGGTATAGTTTGTATTGGCTTTTAATTTTTCAAATTTATATTGGGTAGCTTTGCTATTTTGGGATACAATTGTACTGTCTAAATATACGGTATACGAATAAGCCGAATCTAGTTCCACTGCATCCCAAGAGAAAATAGCCGTATGCGCTGTAATTTGCGTAATAGCTAAATTGGCAGGAATGGGAATTTCCGATTTTAATGTAGTAAAAGTATGGCTTGACTCACTCGTATTTGTTTGGCCTGCCACCCAAGCCTCTAATTGAATTGTATATTGGGTATTGGCTACTAAGCCTGTTAAATTATACGTATTTGTAGTTAAACTATCTTTGACAAGTACATTATTGAGAGATAATTTATAATAAAATGTAGAGGGATATGAAATAGAATCCCAACTTATTTTAGCGGTGTTTTGTGTAATTTCACTGCTTTTTAAATTTTGTATTGGAGCTATTTTGGCTCGAGCACACAAACGGACATCGTCAAAATGAATGGCCGCAGTATTCGTTTTTGCTTTGAAGAGAAAGCCTATATAATATACCTGATTGGAATCCACGGTAAAATCTTTGCTAAATTGGGTCCATTCTTTAAGCCCGTGCAATTGGGTATTCACATAAATAACTGCATTTTGTTTATTGAAGGCTACGGCTGTGGGCGTTTTTGCTATGGAATAACGAATGGTAGAACCATCGGGCCCCACAGTGGTATCGCCTACCCATTTAATCCAAGACGAGAGCGTATAAATGCTATCTGCTGACAATTGAAAACAGGTAGATTTTAAATACGCATTGGTCGAACCCGTGCTGGGAGCAAAAGCTTCCATAACCATAGGTGTACTATCTCTTTGTTCTGCACTTCTAATTCCAGCCGTGTTGATCCGTCGCCAGGTACCTACTGCAGCCGCAGAAATACCTATCCAATCTTGATAATATTCCTGATCTTCAAAACTCATTGCAAAAGGCGTGGACGAAGGACTTGCATTGAGTATCGTATTCCCAATCACTGCCGATCCAAAAACCGAGCTATTTTTAATATTCCCTTTGTCATCTTTATATTGTGCAGTTGCCCAAAATTTGTACAAACCTTTGGCACTCATATCAATATTGTCAAAATTGACAAATACGCTTTTAGAAATTTCCATTTTGGCATCTAAACGAAGAAAGGTTTTCTTTTGTAAGCATACGGTATCTTTTCCATTCAAAGTATAGAAAAGTTTTATTTGCATAGAATCGGCATAGCGTTCGGTGCCTTCATTATAAAAGCCTAAACGAACTTGCTCAACGCCCCTATCACAACTCGATTGAGGATATACAGCGGCATTGATGGCTATCCGATAAGGAGTAGGATTTGACACTTTAAAGGCATCTATGGAAAGTCGTGTGCGAGCTTTTGCATTTTTGACAGGCGTAAGTATACGCATTCCTAAATGGTAAATACCTTGCTCTGGAGCCGTGAATGAGGTAAGTACTGGAAAATCTTGAGAAAAAGGAAATTTAGTGATTTCCTCATCCGAATATACGAGCAGTGTATCGATAATCTTTACCACGCCTTTGGGATCTAAACCTTTGACCAAAGCAAGTTCAATATGATGAGTATCGCCATAAGTAAGGGCTTTGAAACCCACGGAATATTTATCTATAGAATTCAGTAGAAAACAATCCGAAAAAAGCCATTGATCCATATTGGGATGAGTCGCATCCGTAGCACCAGGGCGCCAACCAATTGCTTTTTCAGATCTAGGCTCATTCAAAAAAATATAATTTACACTATCTAAAACATTCCATCCGCCTTCAGCAGGGGTGCAAATAGATGGATATTCGGTCCATAAGCCTTTGGGGGTTAAACCTGGAATGTAAATATAAAAAGGATCGTACTGCCCTTTGATGGATAAATTTTTACCAGGATTAGCAATTTTAAGTGTTTGGCTATTATTAGCTACAATCGTGTCAGAACTGCATTCCAACCACACTCTGAGTTGATGAAATTCGCCAAATTCACCCATATCAAGTATGGGATTTGTTTGTTGTTCGCAAAGCGCAAAACTAATACTTTGCCCCTTCAATAAACCGTTTGCAAGTGGTGTAATATCGGCTTTTAAAGTATCTTTTGCAGGTAGAATTTGTCCATTATTAATATTCTCTCCCAAAATAGTATCTATGGCATAATAGATTTTTAAATTGGCAAAATCGGCAGCCGTAAAATTTTGATTTCCTTTATTTGTCAAGGTAATATCAAAGGGTACGGCATGCATTTGACAGCTATATACCAAAGAAAGTTTAGAAATTGATAAATCTTGCGTAAGTGAGCCTTGGGCCACCGAAGAAAACGGAATTAGCAAGCCTAAAACACTTGCTAAAAAGGTAATAAAATTTTTCATGATTTTGGTTTTATTGTTTGTGTACATTTGGTTTTAAAATACAAATATACAAAAAATAGCGAAAAGATGATAGTTAAACGCAATTTTGTGAATTTTAATTGCTTGTTTGAATTTTTGGATAAAGATGTCTAAATAAAAAAGGACGTCTAATCATAGACGTCCTTTTTTATAAAATTTAATTGAAATTATTATTTTAATTTTGCTTCTTGTTTACGTCTTTTTCTTTCCATTAAATCGTAAGCAATAGGAGAGGCAATAAATACGGAAGAATAGGTACCAATTAAAATACCAAACAATAAAGCAAAGGTAAATCCACGAATTACTTCACCTCCAAAGATAAAGATCATCAGAACAACCACAAAAGTGGTACCTGCGGTATTGACCGTTCTAGCTAAAGTACTATTCATCGCACTATTCATCGTGTCGCCAAGGGCATGTTTAGGATATAAACCTACATATTCACGAATACGGTCAAAGATAATTACGGTATCATTAATTGAATAGCCAATAATTGTTAAAATAGCCGCAATAAAAGCTTGATCAATATCTAAACTAAAAGGAAGTATACCATAGAATAAAGAGAACATCCCCACTGTAATTAAGGCATCGTGAGCCAAAGAAATTAACCCTCCCAAGCCATATTGCCATTTTTTGAATCGAACGGCAATGTAAGCAAAGATAAAGAGTAATGCCACTGCTAAAGCTAAAAATGCTGAACGCGTGATATCGGTTGCGACTGTAGGCCCTACCATCTCAGAACTCATACGTCCACAAACTTTATTTTCATCTGTAGAACGGAAATCATCAACACTCATAGGTTTGGCAAAAAAAGTTTTAGTGCCTTCATACAATTTTACTTCTACCAATGAGTCCATCGTAGGTCCCGTTTCGGTAATTCTGTATTTAGTGGTAATTTTTACTTGATCTACGGGTCCAAATGTTTTCACCTCGGGAGCATCTCCAAAAACAGTAGTTAAACTTTCGCGTAAATCGTTTGTGGAAACGGGTTGATCAAAACGTACCACATAGGTACGACCTCCACTAAAATCAATACCTAAACTTAAACCACGAACGGCTAAGGAGATAATACTCACAACCACCAAAACAATTGAAATTGTATAGGTAATTTTACGTATACCTATAAAATCAAAATGTGTATTTGACAAGAAATTACGTGTGCGTTTGTTGTCAAAATTCATTTTTTTGTTATGGTCAAACATCCAAATAAATACCAAACGTGTAATAAAAATAGCGGTGAATAAAGAGGTTAGAATACCTATACATAAAGTGGTTGCAAAACCTTGAATAGGACCTGTTCCAAAATAAAGAAGAACAATCCCTGTCAATAAGGTAGTAACGTTCCCGTCTATAATTGCTGAATACGCATTTTTATATCCATCGCTCACGGCTAAACGCGTGCCTTTACCTGCTCGAATTTCTTCTTTGATACGTTCGTAAATAATTACGTTGGCATCTACCGCCATCCCCAAGGTAAGCACAATACCCGCAATCCCTGATAAGGTCAGAACGGCCCCTAAGGAGGTAAGCACCCCAAATATAAAGAATACGTTGACAATTAAAGCAATGTTAGCAACTAAACCAGCTCGGTTATAGAACAAATACATGTAGATCAACACCATTAGAAAGGCAAGAATAAAAGACAATAAACTATTATTGATCGCTTCTTGACCTAAAGAGGGTCCAACTACCGCTTCCTGTACAATACGCGCAGGCGCAGGAAGTTTCCCAGCCTTTAAAACATTGGCTAAGTCTTTACCTTCTTCAACGGTAAATCCACCTGTGATAGAAGAACGTCCACCTGAAATTTCGGTATTGACCGTGGGCCAAGAATAAGCGGTATTATCCATTACAATGGCAACAGAACGTCCCACATTCGCACCTGTCATATTTTTCCAAACTCTAGCACCTTCGGTATTCATCGACATGCTAATTTCAACCCCACCACCTTGAGAAAAGTCTTGACGAGCATCGGTAATGGCTTCTCCTCCTAGGGGAGCACGACCATCACGTGTGCTTATTTTCAAAGCGATCAATTGATAAATATCACTATTAGGAAGGGGTTTTACCGACCATACAAATTTGGCATTCCGTGGAAATTTCGATTTGGCAGCAGCCATATACGCATCTACGGTTGAAATATCTTTTTGTTGAGCATAACCTACAACGGGTCCTATACGATTAGCATCTTGTTCTCCCATGGAAGGATACAAAACCGCAAACAATGGATTTTTAACTTTCCATTCAGCTTCAGAAGCTTTATCGGAAGAATTTGAATCTTTCGTATTATTTAATTTACTCAATAATGCAGCATCCGCATTTTTGGCTACACTATCGGCACCCTGCATAAGCGTGTCTACATTAGTTGCCTCGGCTGCAGTGGCTGCAAGTGTAGAAATAGAATCTCCTTCACCCATTGCTTTGACCGCAGAAACCAAAAATTCATTAGCGGCTTGTAAAGAAGGTGCAATTTCTTTAAATTCATAAGTTTCCCAAAATTCCAAATTGGCTGTACCTTGAAGTAATTTGCGTACACGTTCTGGATCTTTTACCCCTGGTAATTCAACTAAAATACGTTCAGTTTGCCCCAATTTTTGAATATTAGGTTGTGCAACTCCAAATTTGTCGATACGTGTACGAAGAATTTGATAGGTTCTATCAAAGGCACTGGTTGCTTCCTCTTGAATAGCAGCAATCACTTCTTTGTTGGTAGAATTCGCATTGATGGATTTCATTTCATAACTGAAAATAGAAGCCATCTGTGCTTTTGGATCTACCTCCTCCCAAGCTTGGGCAAACATGCTTACAAAGTTGCTGTTTGGAGTGACTTTATTTTTAGCGATTGCCAAATCCATAACTCTATTGAACAAGGTATCGGAACTATATCCAGAGAGTGCACGCACAACATCAGAAGTGGAAACTTCCATAGTTACGTTCATCCCTCCACGTAAGTCCAAACCCAAATTGATTTCACGTGCCTTACATTCTTTGTAAGTGTATTTACGAATCAAAATGTTGTACACAACTTCATTACCTACTGAGTCTAAGAAGTATTGTTGTTTTCTTTTTACGAGCGAATCGTAAACATACTGCTCACGAAGAGCATTCCCCATAGCCAATGTCTTGGCTTGGTCTTTAGTTGCTGCACTTGTCGCATACGCAACGGCCTTCTTCTCAACTCTTTGCGTAAAAAACGTAAATGAAAGTTGATAAAGACAGATAATGGCAAATGTAATGGCAAAAAACTTTATAGCACCCTTATTTTGCATAATTGTAAAAAATTGAATTGATAATTACTTTTTTCATGTATAAGGTGCAAAAGTACACAAAATTTATGAATAAAAAAAAATGGTATTTCTATTTTTTTTTTGTAAATTAGCCGAAAATTTAGAATTTACAGATGAAGCATCTACTCTATCCTTATATTTTCATATTATTACTTATTGGTAATCAATCGTTAATGGCACAAAATGAAGGTCTAAAACCCGACACCTCAGCCTTGAAATTGGATACGATAAGCCACAATTTAGATATAAAAGACACAAAAGCGGATACATTGTTTGACAAATTCAAAGAAAAAACAGCCCCTCTTATAGAAAAAGTGGATTCTTTAGGGAAAAAAATAGTGAGGGACATTAAAAAAACAAGCAAAGAATTTTACAAAGAATTAAAAAAAGAGGCTCTTGAAACCGCGGATGAAATAGAAAAGAGTATTAGCTCATCCGACAGTTTGTATGGCAATGATTTTGGAAAAATAAAAAAGAAAGGCAAAAAGCCCAAAAAAAATAGACTTTTAGCCAAAGCGGATACGGCTTTTGTATGTAATTTGTATGCAACGGCCATAACTAAATATCAAAAAGCATTTTCTAAAATGAAAGGCAAAAATCCACAAGAGAAAAATCGGATTTTATATCAAATTGCAGAAGCCTATCGTTTGAGTGGACAGAATAAAAAAGCTATTAGTCAATATAAACGAGCCATCAAGACAAAATATTACGAAACAAAGCCAGAGGCTTATTATCATTTAGCAAATCTACAACGCTTAGCAGGGCGGTTTCCCGAAGCCATTGAGGCATACACTCTATATTTAAATTTAGTGCCCAATGATACCCTTGCACAATCACAAAAAGAAAGTTGTGCACAAACAGAAACTTGGATGCAAGCGAGTACGCGCTACGAAATTACGAATCTCAAAAAACTCAATTCTCGTAATAATGATTGGACCCCTCGTTTGTATGATAATACAGGTAGTATTTTAGTATTTACCTCCACGCGTGAAGGGGTGACAGGAAAAAAATTGGACGAATGGACTGGCGAACGTTTTTCGGATCTATTTGTAAGTAGTGTGGATGCCAAAGGCGAATGGAGTAAAGCTGAAATTCTGGATGCCAATGGCAAAACAAGTACCCCTGCCAATGAAAGTGATGCGTCTTTTACCGCTGATGGACGAATAGTCTATTACACCATGTGTAATAATTTGAAGAAAAAAATAAATCGTTGTTTAATTTATACCGCCACTTTTGATGGAACTGCTTGGAGCGACCCCACAGAAGTAACTATTGGAACCGATACCGTACACGATTACATTCACCCTTACATTACGCCTGATGGAAAAACCCTTTACTTTGCGAGTAATAAAGATGGGGGCTATGGGAATTTAGATGTTTGGTATAGCAAGGGTAGTGGCAGTATTTTTTCGGATCCTATCAATATGGGAAACACGATCAATACACACGAAAAAGAAGCCTATCCTTTTCTTCGTAATGATACCACTTTTTATTTTTCATCCACGGGACATTCGGGTTTGGGTGGCTATGATATTTTTAAAGCTACACACACCGATAGTGTATGGCTTGTGGAAAATATGCAATACCCTATCAACTCCAATGCAGATGATTTTGGGATTGTGTACTTTGGAGATATTGATAAAGGATTTTTTGCATCCAATCGAATGGGCGGTCGTGGAGGCGATGATATTTGGTCTTTTTATTTACCTGCCATTTACTATTCCATTATAGGAACTATAAAAAACGATTTGAATATGCAAGCGCTCAATGATGTATCCGTAAGTTTGTTGGGTTCAGACGGGACGTTAATAAAAACGCTTACCAATTCTAAGGGATTTTATAAATTTGGGGCAGATCAAGTGAAACAAGATCTCAGTTATCAAGTTTTAATAAGCAAAAAAGGATTTTTGGATGATGAAGCTACTGAAACTACCGTTGGCTTAGCAGCTAGTAAAGAATTTGTACGCGATTTTTCTATGAAACCCGTGCCTAAAGGGCCTGTAGTACTTCCCGATATTTTATACAATTTGGGCAAATGGGATTTACAAGCTCAATATGAAGATTCTTTAATGGGTTTAATTTTACTTTTGGAAAAGAACCCTCGTTTGGTAGTGGAATTAGCCTCTCACACCGACTCTCGTCCTATTGCAATGACCAATGATAGTCTTTCGCAATATCGAGCACAAGCGGTTGTAGAATACCTTATTTTAAGGGGTATTCATCCCGAGCGACTTATTGCTAAAGGCTATGGAGCTAAAGTCCCTCGAATGTTGACAAACAATATTACGACCACTTATAATGGAACTACCTATACCTTTGAAAAAGGGACTTGCTTCAATGATGAATTTATACATAGTTTAAGTGATAAAAATAAACAAGAAGCCGCGTATCAACTAAATCGACGGACTGAATTTAGTGTATTGCGTGACGATTTTATTCCCTCTGGCAATGCCGCTTCTCTATCTAATCAAATATTATTGGGCGATAAAGCCAATGAAAACAAAGTGAGCTATGAATTGAATCCTAATAAAAAACCAGAGATAAAAATTGTGGTCAATGGCATCAGTTTTACGGCAGTAATTGACGAAAAAGGAAAAGACAATTTTATAAGTGTAGAATCGGCCCTCCGTCTACTTCAAATAGGCAAACTTACCAAAAATGAATTTGCAACTAAAGAAAAAGCATTTAATGAGGATGGCGAGGTACTGGAAAATCAAACCCTAAACATTCGTGAAATAAAAATAGGACCGTATTATATCGACGATTTGGAAACAAAAACGAAGGCGGAACTTCCTGCCGATATGGTACTCACCAAAATTAGCCTTGCCCGTATAGGGACTATAGAAATAGATACAAAAACACAAAATATCATATTCAGAAAAAAATAATCGCGGTCTGCCGCACAAATACAATAATTATGGATAGTAAAATCAAATATGAGCAAAGAGGCGTCTCTGCATCTAAAGGTGATGTTAAAAACGCCATCAAAAAACTAGACAAAGGTTTATTTCCTAAATCTTTTTGTAAGGTGATTCCCGATGTACTTAACGAAGGACGGAGAAACCTTTTTGGACCTAGATATTGTAATATTATGCATGCCGATGGCGCAGGGACGAAAGCGGCTCTTGCTTATTTATATTGGAGAGAAACGGGTGACATTTCGGTATGGAAAGGAATTGCGCAAGATGCAATTGTAATGAATACCGACGATTTAATTTGCGTAGGTGGCGTAGACAATATGGTGCTTACCTCTACGATTGGACGAAACAAATTTCGTATTCCTGGAGAAGTAATTAGTGAAATCATCAATGGAACGCAAGAGTTTATAGATGAATTAGCCAAAGAAAAAATCCATATTACCTTTGCAGGCGGAGAAACTGCCGATATAGGCGATTTGGTAAAAACAATTGTGGTGGATTCAACAGTAAGCACTCGCTTACGCCATAATGATGTTATTAGCAATGATCGAATTCAAGCGGGAGATGTCATTATAGGTTTGTCTAGTTCGGGACAAGCTTCGTATGAAAAATATTACAATAGTGGAATTGCAAGCAATGGATTGACTTCTGCTCGCCATGATGTGTTGAGCAAAATATATGCAGAAAAATATCCCGAAACTTTTGATGATCAAATTAATTTGGATTTAGTATATAGCGGAAGTAAATTATTGACCGACCCTAGTGAGGTGAAAGGTCTAAATATAGGACAACTTCTACTCTCTCCTACTCGTACGTATGCACCCGTATTAAAAGCAATTTTGGAAAGTTTCCGACCTTCGATACATGGCTTGATTCATTGTAGTGGCGGAGGACAAACCAAAGTGATGAATTTTGTAGAAAATATGCACGTAATTAAAAACAATTTATTTGAAGTGCCTCCTGTGTTTAAACTTATTCAAGAAGAATCAAAAACACCTTGGTCTGAAATGTATCAAGTATACAATATGGGACATCGTATGGAAATCTTTACCAAAGAAAAATTGGCCGAAGATATTATAAAAATTGCTCAGTATTATGGTATCGATGCACAAATTATAGGACATACGGAAGCTGCTGCAGAAAACAAACTAAGTATTGAAAGTACGTATGGCGTATTCCATTATTAAAAAATTGTTTTACATCAAAGGTATTTAATAAAAAATGCCGCCTCAAAAGGGGCGGCATTTTTTGTTGAATTGTATAAATACAATTATTTTGCTACGGTCAATTTACCTGCATTTAAAGTTGTCGCTCCTTTTTGAATACGATATACATACATGCCGTTGTTCATTTCGGAAATATTTATTTCAGCATTTTGGCCATCTAATTGCACTTGTTTAATGCTACGACCACTCATATCATAGATAGTAAAAATAGCCCCATTAAAGTCACTATTGGCTTTAATTTGAATACTTTCTTTGGCAGGATTTGGGTATAAACCTACGGAAGTAGTTTTTTGATTTTCGATACCCACACCACTATAAACGAGAGAGAAATCATCTACCCAAAGAGTAGAATTATCGTGGCCTTTGCAATTGAACAAAGTGTCGAAATTGTATCCAGCACTAGCTACGGCAAGAATTGTAATAGAGTCGGGCATACCATCGTTTGTATAAAGCACTGGAATTGCAAAAGAAGTCCAGTCTTTCACGGTTTCGCGGCAAATAAAATTACCACGTCCTACCACCTTACGACGTTTGTTTTCAAATTTATACATTTCAATATAAATTTCCGCTGAATCCTTATCGACAGACTCATATTTAAAATATCCTTTAAGAGTGTCGGGACGCGCTGCGAAAGGACGACCAAAAGTAGCACTTTGTGTTTCAAATTTCACATTCACATTTCCAATTACACCAGGTAAAAATAAAGGGATTTTTGTAACTGAGTCTAAACCAAAAATCATTGTTTTAGATACTATTTTAGCACAGAATCCGCCCGTACGACCAGCCTCACGGAATGCAGTAATAGGACCTGTAGATAATTCTGGAGGAAGTGTAGAAAGAAAATTTAAAGTAGCCCAGAAATTACCATCAATTTCATGATACGGAGTTTTATCATACGATTTTTTTTCGGTCCAATTTTCAAAACTTCCATCGGGCAATGGTAAAGATTGTGCGTACATGCTCCCCACAAAAAAGGTGCAAGCCAAGATTAAAAATAATTTTTTCATTTTGTTTTTGTTTTTGTTTTTATTCTAATTTTTGTTTTTGTTTATTCTAATTTATCTCCGATAAATCTACCTTTTTTTGTTTATTAAATATTTTCCCAACATTAAAATCGTTAAATTTATAATTTAATTGAAGGGTAACTGTACGTGGCGCTTCTACACATAAAGGGCGCAACGCATATTCGGTATTCAACAAATTATTTACAATGATCGAAAGTCCAAATCGATTAAACTCGAAGCCTGCACGCAAGCCAAAAATCCAAGCCCCTTTTTTATGTTTTTCTCTAAAATTATAAATACCTTCAAAAGGCAAATCTAAGCCTAAATAATCGAGCCAAGGAGCAGCATCGGGACTTTGTTTGTCCATTTCCATAAATATACCATCAATATTGTGCATCGAACTAAAATATTGTACCGAAAAACCTAAGGTGAATTTTTTGATGAAAGTAAGATTTAAATCCGCTTTGGCAAGATGTTGAATTCGATATTTAAGTACTTTATTACTTGGATCGGAAGAACTATTCATATACGAATATTGTTTAGTTAAGGTGCTAGCATAAATAAAATCAGGTTCTGTGGTTTGAGGCAAAGAATACGTATAAGCTAATTGAATTTGATATTTTAAAATATCGCCCACTTTACCTTCCCCAGCAAGGGTCGCTTCTACACCTTTGATAACCGCATGACCTGTATTGAAAAATTTGAATCCAAAACTTTTTAATAAGGTGGGGGCATTCGTACGCCAAGGGCCCATAAAAAACTCAATATAATTATCGTACGTTTGATAAAATCCAGCTACATCCACAAAACCTTCAAAACCACCTATGCGAAACATTTGTTTGACGGCAAGTTCGGTATTCAAACTGGTTTCCGATTTCAAATTTTCATTAGGAAAAAAACCATAATCACCCACGGCCACCGTAATATAACGTTCGGCGATCGTAGCTACTCTATATCCCTGCCCTACAGAAGCTCTAAAATAGGTGTGACTCGCCATGATTTGATAGTTTAAGCCCGCTTGAAAGATGGGTTTATTTTCATGAAAGTCGTCAACATTGGCAAATTCCCAACGAGCCCCTAAGACCGCACTTAAATTTTTGTCTTTCAAAAAACTTTTTTCAAATTTGGTAAATAGAGCCAAATTGTTTGCCGTATGTCCACTGGAAGAACCAATATTGCCCATGTTTCCCGAAAATACACTTCCAAATGAATTGGCATAGGTATTACATATTCCAACTAAAAAATCCAAATCGGCCGCTTTTTTAAATGTTTTTTTGTAGTGGTATTCATCGTAATAGGTTTGTGAAGCGGCATCTTGCCCTTCCATATTCAATACATTATTATCGGAAAATAAAATTCGATTTTTAAATACGTGAACACCTCCTTTGGGACTTACGTATTTGATGGTGGGATCAATAAAAAACATCAAATCTTTGAAGTGACTAAGTGTGCCTGGATAGGTATAGTATAAACCCTTGTCTGCATTATACCAAAAGTGAAATTGATTATTGTCGGAATATAAAAAATTGGCATTTAATGAAGCAATCCAACCGTGTCCAAAATTATATTGAGCACCCGCATTGGCTCTAAAACGGGTTTCAGCTTTGACAATATCATTGCGTTTACCTGGCGCATTTTGTTTTGGCAAATCACCTCCTCTGTACCCATCGTCTGAAGCATATTCGGCAGTAAAAGTCAAATTTAATTTTTTAATTTTACGTGTATGCGATAAACTCGCTCCCATAAGCAAAGGGGGTTGATTGGTCCAGGGGGATATTGTTTTATTTTTAGGTTTACTGTAAAAACCCGTATAAATTTTCACTTTTGTTTCTGGCACATCCTTTGCTAAACCCGAACGCACATTGATAGCTCCATTGATAGCAGCCGATCCAAACATCACCGAAGAGGCCCCTTTGAGAACTTCTATTTGCGACACATCTTCCATGGGAATCAAATTCCAAACAGGACGACCTGCATCGGCTCGCAAAATAGGCATTTCGTCGTAAAGCACCATTACTCGACTTCCTAAACCCGAACTAAATCCACTACCTCCACGCATTTGGGGCTCATTATCAACAATGGCCAAACCCGCCACATTATCTAATGCTTTGTCTAAAGTAGTTGCATTCGCTTTTTGAATATGTTCCAAGCCAATCACTTCCAAACTTTGAATAGATGTTTTTTTATCCGATCTGAAACGAGTACCTACCACTTGTACTGCCGCGAGTTCCGTGGCCGTAGGGGTCATGGCTATATTGAGCGTTATCGTTTTATTGTCATCACATTTTATTTTTTTCACTACTTCGTCGTAGCCCAAAAAACTAAATTTAAGTTCCACCTCTGTACCATGAAGAGCAATACTATATACCCCATCCATATCTGCCACCACTCCTGCACCATTTCCTTCGCTTGGAATTACGTGTACTTGGGGCAAGGTAAGCTTATCGTTCGCATCATAAATTTTACCTTTGACCACATAGTGTTGAGCCGAAAGCGAAAACGAAGTAAATAAAATAATAAACGCAAATAATATGTATGTATAGTATGTGTGTGTATGTGTCATAAATTTTACATTTAATGTCTGCAAAGATACTAAAATTATTTAAAATGAAGCAACGTATTCTAAACAGCTGTGTCTGAGCCCTATTTCATTTTAATTATTTTACCTGTATGCACGACCTTTTGATGTGAATAGGTTTTATATATATAAATTCCCTCGGGTAGATAGGCTATATTCAAATGGGCTCTTTCTTGAAAAGAATACGTCAAAATCTTATGTCCCATAAGCGTATACAATTCTATTTTATCTATTTGTGGAGCCCAAATTTGTAAATCACCCTTGGTTGGATTTGGATATATTTTTATTTCTGCCGCATTTAAAATTTGTTTTTCATTTTTAACTATTTTTTGATAACGAGCCGTAAAGAATATATCGTTTTGTACAATTACCGTAAAGCTGGCATTTGTACCTATGGATTTACCTTTCTCATTAATCCACTCAATAAATTCATAGCCCTCAGCAGGATTTGTTTTTATTTGAATGGTGTCTCCATAAAAATAAGAACCATTGCCCTCCAAAACACCCGCATCCGAAGGATAGCTTTCTAAAGCGACACTATACATTTTTTTCTCAAAATTGGCAATCACATTTTGCGCATGGGTTACATGGACTATAAGGCTTGGGTTTGTTAGTATCTGCCCTTGTTCTGAGGTCCATTGCTTAAACATATACCCTTCACTTGCCTTGGCCAACAATTCTGCATCAGCTCCATAATCGTAGAAACCTACATTCTCTACATTTCCACTATTTATAGGAGATACACTTGCCGATATTTTGAAATTCTTTTTAATAAACACCGCTTGCATTTCTACATTTCCTTTGATTATAAAATGTAAACGTTTTTGCGTTATTAAATTAGTATCGACTTCCAAAGGAGCATCTTTGGGAATA
Organism: Bacteroidales bacterium; assembly: GCA_036655775.1. Lineage (GTDB taxonomy): Bacteria > Bacteroidota > Bacteroidia > Bacteroidales > P3 > JAVVPL01. The sequence goes on from JAVVPL010000013.1 coordinate 19,159, forward strand.
AGCCAATTGACAAAGGTGTAAATTGTATCACTAAAGGCCGTCAATTTAACGGTATCTCCATAAAAGAAATTTTGCTCACTTTGAATATTATTGGGAAGTTCATACGGCGTGGTTTGCAAACTTAAAGTATACGCATTGGGAGCAAAATGGGCTGTATAATCCAAGGAAGCAGTGGCCAAAATACGTAGTTGAGCTTGATCGGATACAAATTTATCTTTGCATTTCCAACTAACAAAATGATAGCCTTTGACAGCTTCTGCACTCAACTCATATTCTTGCCCTGAAACTACGGGCTCAATTTTTCGTACGCGGCCTGCATAAACTGGCTCTGCCTGGGTTTGAATACTGAACGTATCTTTATGGAATACCGCATATACATTGGTATCGCTATTGAAATTGAGGAAAAGAGAATCTTTATTTGAAATCCATTGCGTAGCATTACGCCATTCTTTAAATTTATAAGGAGGATTGGCTTGAGCCACCAAAAGGGCTTGATTTCCATAAGACAATTCACCGCCCCCTTGCACCTGCCCTGCATCTTCGGGAACTATTTGTGTACGAATGTTGAAATTGGCAGGCATAAAAATGGCTCGAACTCGACTTTGATCTTGCACAAGCCATGTATATTGAACTTGTGTAGATACCTGCAAACCATCTTTTTCCCAATATGCAAAGGTATACCCCACATTTGGAAAGGCCTCTACATAAACAGTATCTTGATAGGCATAAAAATTATTGCCCCCCACAATTACACCTGCAAGTACATCATTAGATTCAACATCTATTTTGTATTGTTTTTTAGCAAATATAGCTTTGAAGGAACTGTCTTGATGAATACAAAATTCATAGATGGGATGAGTGGATATTTTTTTTGTGGTATCGTTCGTCAAAGTCCATTTAATAAAATTATATCCATGCGCAGGCGTTGCAATCAATCGAACAGAATTAAGATAGGGATATTTATTGTCGGGGGTGGTTTGCCCCATCTCTACATCATTAATGGTTACATTCACATTAAAATATAAAGGCACAAAATGCGCATATACGAGACTATCTTTGTCGATACAAATAGAGAGGCTATCCATTGAACTAATTTTTTGACCCATTTGATCGGCCCAATGTGAAAATTTATAGCCATAAGCAGGAATGGCTTTTATATAGGTTAGCGTTTTATACAAATTCGTATCTCCTCCTTCAACCCAACCACACGAAAGCTGTTCGTTGGCAAGTAGGGGGCTTATGGCAAAGATACAAGTATCAAAAAGAGCCTCTATGTGCATATTTTCTTTATCCATCAAAAATGTATACGCGGTGTCGGTGGAAAGCAATTGTTGTTTGTTGTAAAAAGCAGCAAATTGATACCCATAACGCGCTTTTGCCAAAAGATGAACGGGTTGTTGATATTTGTAGGTACCTTCTCCTGACACGCTTCCAATCAAAGGATCGGGAGTATTGAGCGTAAGATCATATCTATTGGTATCAAACTTCGCATACAAATGTATAGAGGAGGTTAGTTCAAGGGTATAATTGATATCGGTCGACAAAACGGTTCCTTTATCATCTTCCCATTGTAAAAAATGATAGGCGGGATTGGATTTTGCAGAAAGATGAATATCGGTGCCATGCGGATAAAGAACTTGCGTATCGTTTTCAAACTCGGTACGCATACTTATAGAACCTGCTTGCTTAGGATAATGTGAAACTGCAAAAGAATAGTTTAGTTGTTCAAAATGCGCGTAAAATAAAGTATCTTGCGTAATGTAGAACCAAAAAAGCGGATCATTTGAAAGTGAATCTTTGGCTTTATTCGTCCATTTTTGGAAACGATATCCGTCATTAGCCTCAGCCTCCAATTCCACAGGATCTCCCCTTTTGTGATTTCCAGTGTTGTGCACAATGCCACTTTGTGCTGGGAATATATCAACCTGCACTTCATTTGCCTGATTTGAAAAGTTGGCAATAAAGGTTTTGTTTTCTTCTACCACAAAACTATAGGCAGATAAAGTAGATACTAATGTGTTTTGAGACATCCAATTGGTGAAACGGTAGCCTGCACCCGAAGGATAGGCTTGAATTGAAATGGGTGTGCCATAATCTAAAACTATTTCTTGACGCATGGAAGGCACGCTATCGACAAATGCCACTTTTCCATTCGCATCCATCGTCCGAATTGTAATTGTATATTTATTGGGCGTGAAGATGGCTTGAATATTGGTATCTTGATTTAATTGAATATCAAAAAAAGTACGTGTCGACAAATTTTTTCCCGCACTTTCCCAATGACTAAATGTATACCCTTTCTCTGGATTTGCAACAATTCTAACTATTGTATTGTGTTCGTAAGTCCCCTCTCCACTTACGCTACCAGCCTTTGCGATATTTACACTCAAATGAATTTGTTTTTTGATATATGAAAAACGCGCCAAGAGTGTGGTGGCTTGTGTAAGAGTAAAATCATATTGAGGAGTGAAAGATAATGTATCCCCTGATTTGGAATTAATCCAAGCTCTAAATTCAAAGCCTTTGTAGGGCACTGCTTGAACTTGCACTTCGGAAAAATGATTGTATACTCCAGCTCCTTGCACCTCTCCCATAAAGGGTTCTGCAACATTTAATACTAGAGGATAGGTTTTGAGTTTAAAAATGGCTTGTAAATTGCGAGCGGCTAAGGAAGTATATGTATAAAGAGGATCTTTTGAAAGTGTATCCGCAGTATTGTTAGCATCAACCCATGCTATAAATTCATACCCAACATTGGGACTGGCCAACAATTGAACTTGTTCTCCATGCGGATAGGATTCTTCGCCTGTGTAGGTTCCTCCAGCTTGAGGTAATATAGCAACTTTGACAGCATATCCTATACGTCGGAATTGAGCAATATAGTGAATATCTCGTTGCAATCGACCGTTGTCGAGAATAGTATAGGGATTTTCCGTAGCCGAAATAGCGGGATCTGTTCCTTTTTCTATCCATTTGGAAAATTCCCAAGACACATTAGGTATGGCTTCCAAAGTGAGCGTACGAAGTGTGGTTGCGCTATATATTCCTTGTCCTGTAGCACGCCCTCCTTGTATAGGTTGTACATCTACTTTTATTTGATAGGTCTGTTCTTGAAATAGAGCTCGTATGCTTTCAGCTTGAGTAACTTCAAACTTATATACCAACTCTTTGCTTAAAGTATCCACACCTCGCATCCACGCAATAAACGTGCAATAATTTTTTGGAATCGCACTCAGGGTACAACTATCTTGATATTTAAAAATTCCACTTCCATTTACATTTCCCCAAGCCATATTATTTACAACCAACTGTATAGGGAAAGTCTGTGCTTCAAAATGAGCCACTATATCCATATTCTTTTTTGCTAAAAAAGTATATTTAGGCGAAGTGGATAAATTGGTATTAGCATCGGTATATTTAACAAATTTATAAGCGGTATTGGGCTGCGCATCCAAAGTAACACTTTCATTATGCGTATAGGTTCCTCCTCCTATCACTTTTCCATTTGTAGCTTCTACATTAATTTGATACGAATTGGTATCAAAATGCGCTTCTAAAACACGATTGTTGTTTAGTGTAAAGCGATAATTGGCAAGTGCACCTTCTATTTTTTGCCCTTTTTCGGTCCAATGCGTAAAGGAATTGGCTACATTGGCTACGGCTCTAAGTTCTATTTGCGTACCTGCACGATGAATGCCTATATTGCCACTTACATGTCCTCGGTGATTGCTAGCCGTGGCAGCCACTTTGAACATTTCCGTGATTTCAATATTTTTGTCGTATTCCACTACCAAAGCAGGATTGGTACTTACAATTCGTATTTTATACTTTGTGCCAGCGGGTGTAGCCGCAGGAATATTACCCTCTATAGTGGCACTTTCGTCTGTAGTTTTTTTGCCTAAAACTATTGGATTTGCAAAGGATCCCGAGGCATCAGACAATTCGATACGAAATTCATTGTCGGCAGCAGTATTGCTGGGTGAAAAAATTCCAGTGGCCCGAAATTCAATGCGAATGGGTGTTGATTCAATGGCAGTAACTCCATACGAATGCGTATTTAAATCTCTAATCGACAAAGTGGGGGTATAAATAAAAAGCATATCATCAAAATACACTTCATCGCCATCCGATCCGCCTCCAGGAGTTTTGTTAGTGGTAAGGGATACTAATATATACCTTGCATCCATTGTATTGCCCGTTTTTACAAAAGGTATACTAAGTCGTTCCCATCCATTTTTAGAATTGAAATTTTGAGCAGCTACAGCCACTACTTCGGTGGAATTATATTTTGGATCTCTGGTGTCATTATTATTGTGCAAAACCGCACATACACGGGCTTCGTCCCCTCTATTTTTAGGATTAAATTTAACCCAAATCACCAAAGAGTCGGGAATAGCCGTAAAGGGCATGTTAAACCCCGCTTGTCCACGTTTGGTGCTATTGAAATTCGCATCATTGATGGCCGTCATACTTCCCATATTAATTTTACCCGTCGTCACATTTCCATTAGCCACAATCCCCACAATTGCATTTGAATAAATATGTAAACTATACGAGCCCACAGATCCAGGACGTTTATCGTTGCTTCGCTTTAAGCGTTGAGCCTTCCCTTGACAAGCCATACCGCTGCAATCCGCAGTTTGAAACGAATTCCAACCCACGGGTTCAATACTACTATTATTCAAATTATCGTATTCTTCAAAACCCAAATTTGGCATTTGAATCGTACCATTTTTCCCTATTGTTTGTGCATTTGCTTCCAGGCATAATGTAAAAAAGAACAATAAATAAACTATATATTTTTTTGAATAAAACATTTTTCTCTTATTTAGATGCGGAAATAAATATTTTTTGAATGCCAATTTGTTTGTTACCTAAACTAAATTTGCAGAAATAAATACCTGATCGAAATTGTATGGATTGGATTTGTGTTTCACCATTATATATTTTAACATGCAACACTTTTCGACCCAAATCGTCGTAGACATATAACCATAAATTATCTTTGTACGTATCATCCGACAAACTTACATTTGCAATGAGCGTATTGGTAGTGGACTGATAAAAAGCCGACGTTTTGGTTTCGTCGGAATTATCAATAGAAATAGGAGCGAAATTGGCCGTATAGGAAATATCTTCCGTAGCTAGTAAATTAAATACTGCATCAGTACTCAAAACGACCCCACTTCTATCGGTCCATTTAGAAAAGATATACCCTTCATTTGCCTTTGCTATCAATTGGATTTTAGAGCCTTTTTTATATTTGCCAGAACCATATATAGAACCTGCCATACTAGGCGAAATATTTGCTCTAATCGTGACCATATTATAGATAAAATGCGCCGAAATTTCTGAATTTCCTTTGCAAATAAGTTGCATAGACGTATCGGTTCCCACATTCACTCCATCCAACTCCCAATGAGAGAAAAGATAATTTTTAGCTGTTTTTGCCAAAACGTAAATGGTGTCATTGTAATAATAACTACCACTTCCTTCAAGCATACCTCCTTCGGCTGGATAAGATTTTAATTGTATGGTATAATTTAGCGGAATGAAATTCGCCAACAATTTTTGATCCCTCGACACCACAAAAGAATAGAAAGGGTCGGTGCTCACAATTTGACCTTCTAAAGTCCAATATTCAAAAGCATAGCCTTCGTTTGGAGTGGCCAATACATGAGCCGTATCGTTTAAATAATAGAGCCCTTGGCCACTTACTTCGCCCGCATCCACATAATTCATTTGTATATCAACAGCATATTTATTTTCTTTAAAATAAGCTTTTAAGGTATACGATTTGTCGACCTTTAAAGAAAGAAACTCGTCGGTATATTCTCTTTCCTCAACTTCCCAATGGCTAAAGATATAGTTTTTATTGGGCACTGCTGATAAAGTGATAACACTGCCATGGGTATAAGTTCCCGTACCACCTATGCTTGCCGCTTTTTCATTAGGTAAAATTTGCACTTGTACATCGTAGGTATTAAGCACAAAATTTGCAGTCAAACAAGCCTCTGCCATCACTTCCCAATTGATAACTTTTTGTCTAGACACTAAGGTATCTCCACAAGTCCAATGTGAAAAAGTATGCGAAGCACTAGAGGTAGCTTCCAAAATGGCATATTCTTTGTATCCATACGAGCCACTACCTTTTACTTTGCCTACCCCATTAAGTTGTACCGATATTTGATATTTATTTTTTGCAAATACCGCTTTGATATCTTTATCCTCTCGAACTTGGAAACTATATATAGGATCGAGACTTAATAGATTTTGTCCTTGATAATATCCTTGGAAGCTATATCCATAGTTAGGAGTTAGATGTAAATGGACCGTATCTAAATAATTGTAAGTGCCACTACCTTGCACAGTGCCCGCTTGAGTTAAAGAAGGAGACACATTGATAAAATACGTTTGAGGCACAAAAATAGCTAGCATTTTTTTATTGGCCAACAATGGGAAACGGGCATGGGCTTCTTTGATCGATTCCGATTCGCCTACACTCTCCCAATGCGAAAAACGATATCCCACATTAGGAAGGGCATAAATACTTGCTGTATCGTTGTATGAATAATAGTTGGATCCTACTACTTTTCCGTATTTCACATTATTTGACTCAACCGAAAGATAGAGTTCAACAGGCGTAAATACGGCTGTAATTTGCTCATCCCGATCGATACGCATTGCATAATTGGCTTCGTAAGTAATAATTTCCACATTATTTACATCGTACTGATCCTTGTTGGAATTGAAACCTTTTACAAAAGCAACAAAATTATAATTTGGATTTGCTTGTGCATGCAGTTGTATCGAATGAGTATAGAGTACACTATCACTTGCATTCACTACGCCTGCTTGGGCTGGATACATCTTCATATCCACAAAATATTTTGAAATATCAAAAATAGCTGTATATAATGAATTTTGTTCTACACTCACCAAAAGCTCCTCTTGGGAAGAAAGCATTTGTCCATTGAGTTGCCAACATTTAAAGTAATATCCGTAAGCAGGAATGGCTTTGATTCGTAGCGTATCTTTATATGTATACTGACCGTTTGCGCCTAGTACAGTCCCCGCATTAGGCAAATTGAGGCTTGTAGTCAAACTATATTGTTTAGGCTCAAAATAGGCTATATACGCAGTGTCTGAAACTATTTTCAAATTCAATTGCGCTTTTGAAGAAAGTACTTTGCCAAGTAAATTTTCCCAATGTGAAAACACATAATGCGCATTTGGTTTTGCTTCCAAAAAGGCATATTCACCACAACGATACGTGCCCCCACCACAAGTTATTCCGTGTTGTTCATTCGCACTACCCACGCTTAGCTGATAGGACAAAGCTTTAAAAATTGCGGCATATTGATTGTCGCGAGTCACTTCTATTTTCAATATATTTGCATTGGTAAGACTATCTCCATATTGATTTTCCCAATGTGAAAAAACGTAGCCTTCATTAGCCGTTGCAGAAAGAGTAGCCGTATCTTGATATTGATATTTTCCACTGCCACGAAGGGTCCCTGCCTCGATATTTGAAAGTGAACTTGTAATTCGATATACATTTTTAGCAAATAAAGCAATATATTCTGCATTTTTTTCAACCACAGGGAAAAAAGTGGTACGTCTACGTAAGGTATCGTATTGTTGTGTTTGCGCATTCAATCCCAACCACGCAACAAAATGATACCCTTTGTTGGGGGAGGTTTCCAAACTGGCTTTGCCCAAATAATTGTATTTTCCATCTCCTTGCGTACGTCCTCCTTGTTCGGGTAGTGTGCGTGTAGAAATTTGATATTGTAAAGGCACAAAGATAGCGGAATAAAATTGATCACTCTCTACATTGAACGTAATATTTGTATCTGAGCTATATGTTTTACCGTCTAATTGCCATTCTTTAAATACAAAACCTATTTGGGGTTTTACACTCAATGTGAGGGTAGAATTATATGAATACCGACCTTGTCCAATGACTATACCTGCATTACTAGGACTGGTAGCTGCATTAATTTCATAGACCATAGGTGTAAAATTAGCTATCAAATTTCTAGAGGCCTTTGCATTAAAATCAAAATAAGGAGAAAGTTGAAGAGTGTCGACTCCTTCGCTCCAATGTGAAAATAAATAATGGGGTTTTGCTTTAGTTTCTACATATACCCGATCTCCATATAGAAAATCTTTATTTAAAACACTCGCAGTGCCAGGAGTTTGATCAAAACTAAGTGTACCACAATCGGCTGGATTTGTATGCAAGTGAATTGCATACACATTCCGATGATATACGGCTTGCAAATTATGGTTAGCCGTAACGGTAAAGGCAACTTGAGCTTGTAAAGCAAAATCGGTACCATCTGACAAATTAATCCATTTTTCAAAGGTATATCCCTCATTTGACAGAGCTTCTATTTGCAATAGAGTGCCTTGCTCATAAATGCCTTGCCCTTTTACGCTGGCCGCTGCAGGTATATTCACACTTAGATTTATAGTTTTTCGTTGAATACTAAAACAAGCTTTAATGTCTCTGTCTCTA
>JAVVPL010000014.1:0-15725 GCA_036655775.1 Bacteroidales bacterium
TTGATTTTGTTATAGTAAAACCATACTGAAATTTTTCCGAAATAGGATTATCGAAAGTGTTTGATGGATTTTGTGCTTTCATTGTGTTCAATCCGAGTGTAAAAATATACACGAACATAAAAAATAAAATTTTCTTCATTGCTGTTTTGTATTAAATTTTCAACTGCAAAAATATTATAAAATATATTAATTATCGAAAAAATAATTACGTTATTCTTACCATTTTAGCAAAAAAGGTGCCTTTACAAGCACCTCTTTTACTAATAACCAAAAAAACCAAAACCAAACCAGATCTCTCATCTAGCTATTTTTTTATTTATGTACAATAAGTTTTCGTATTTGCGCTTGTCCACTGGAGGTATATATTCTCACCAAATACATACCTGAATTTAAATTTGTTATTGAAAAACTACTTTTTTGCGCATTCCCTTTCATGCAAATTTGACCGTAAGAGTTTATAATTTCAAATCGTTGATACTCTCCTACAATAAAAAGATGATCTTGGGCGGGATTAGGCAAAATCACAAAGTCCTTTTGTACATTTTCTCCTTCAATAGGTGTGGGAGAAAGCGTAATTTTTGCTATTTTTGAAGGAATTTCATCACAACGATTCCATATTGTATTGACCAGGTACTGATAATTGCCTTTTTCAAGATTTTTGTCGGTGTACTGTAAATCCAAAATACGTTCAGTGTTAATTTTTGCTCCATCTCGATACAGATCAAAACCCAAAAGTTTAAGTGTATCTAAAGTAGAATAGGTACTATTTTTAGATTTTTGCTCCAAAAGTTTGAGTTTATCAATAGTGACAGATCCAATTTGTACAGGTTCTTTGGGTTTGATTAAAGAGGCCGACCATTTGGAATTTTTGCTCACGTCTCTAGGTTTTACCAACAAGGCTGCAATATTCCAATTGCTTGTTAACCCAAGTTTTTCGGCTGCACTATACCAAGTAATAAGATCTAAAGTAAATAAATCCCCATAATTTTTGTTGACTGCAGTTTGCCCAATTCCTATGGGAAAAGTGCCCTCTGCATGTTTAATTGTATAGCCCACCATCAATTCTTTTTTGGCTGTTTGTATAGGAATAGCTTGATCAAAATATAATTGCGTAAATTGACCCGTGGGCACATTGTCGGCTTTTTTGCTATATACTACTTTTTCATCTACCATTACCATGGGAATCAAACTCGAGAAACCTTCCTCTACAAAAATTTCCATACCTATTAAATAGAATCCATTGTATGTGGCCAATTGTTCGGCAGTCCAACCCACAGCAACCGTAGGATCGCCACCACCAGTAAAGCCAACCGTTATTGCATTTTCGTAATTATCATATCTTAAAGTTAAAGGCGTTTCCATATAGGGCAATTCCCAAGAGGCATGTACATCAAATTGCGAATTTGTCGTTTGCTGTGATTCCAATTTTAAATAATTAGCAGCCGCACATAAACCTTGATGCGTAACCTCTATTTGTATAGAGTCGACGGCAAGACATGAATTTTCATAAAATGCTTCTATAATATATGTATGTAAACCTATGTTTACCATCGTATCTATAAATATATGTTTACGGAATAAATCAACTTCCTTTTGTCCATCTTTATATAAAATATATCCCAACAAAGAAGAGGAATACGAAGGAGGAGAAACCCAACGTAAATATACATTTTGATTTTGTTCATTTACTTCCAAATTTTTTACCGAAGGACAAGGTAAAATTGGCTCCACATTTAGCGGGGAAGCGTCTATCTTTTCCGATTCACAAGCATTGTCAAATACGGCACTTACTTGATAGGTATACGTACCTGGAATGGATAAAACTTCTGAAAAATGACGTTTTGACAAAGGAAGTGTATTTAATTTTTGCTCATTCCGATAAATGTTAAATCCTTTGAGATGAGGCATCGCTTCTAATTCTATAAATACAGCCGTATTTTTTCCATCGTTACCTTGAATTACAGGCACTAAACATATTGTGCTATCCTCCATCGTAAGTACACTAATCCCTGCGGCATACGCTCCTTGAGAAACCAAGGCTTTAACTTCCGAATAGGTAGTAGGGTCTAAAGAAAAATTTGTAAACTGTTTGGTATTTAGATCATATTGATTGATTAAACAACCTGTACCTATTTGTTGATGTGCATAGATATATCCTTTATGATAAGCGGTTCCAAACGCATTTTTTAAAGACAATCCCTCACTTATTTTTTTTCCTTTTTTATCCACTAAAATACTACTCTCCCAATCCCCTAATTCAAATCCGCCATTTCCATTGTCTAATTGGGGAATATAACAAAGGTGTCTCACTTTTTCGTCCGTTTTATATTGTGCCACGATACTGCCTTCTGCAATATCCACTTTGTAAATAAATTTGGTAGTGGCTCCACAATAAATATATTGTCCATCGGTAGTAATATTCCAGATAGCTGGCAAATTGGGTATTTTGACCACGCCCAGTACTTCCATTTGTGCAGAATATTTGGTAAATCCCGCTTGATTGATATTGGCCCCGTAATAGTAATCACCTAATTTGACAAGAGAAACCACCCCATTGGATTTAAGTCCGTAAACGTTTACCAAATCCATGGTATCGGGGGCTTCTATACTGTTTTGTATTTTCATGCTTGACAAATTTGGACAAAGAGCAAGAGGCTGAATTTGCGTTTTTTCATCAAAGGTATTAGGCAAAGAAAACTGTGGCATAGAGGCTGAAGAAATTGCGGAAGTAGGAACCCCCCAATGTATTTTGGCCGTTTTATTATAGACTAATTCCGACTGAATATATTTGACCGAATAGCACCCACCTATACCTACTACCTCCACTTTGACAGCATCACTCATGGCTGACTCCCCAGAGGCATAGATTGTAGTTATTTGATAACTGTGTTTACCCTCTGGCATACCCTCATCTATATAAGAACAGTCTGTAATTAAATCGGTATTTACTTTTACACTATCTCTATAAATGGCATAGCCTAAAATTTTCTTTCCATTGTAGATAGGTAGATTCCAAGAGAGTTTTACTCGCATCGCATCTTTTTCTTGTTTGGCCACAAGTAAAAGTGGACGTGTGTTTAAAACCTCTTCATCTAAAGTAATTATATAGGGAATTCTTGCGCCTGAAATCATTGTATAGCCTGCAATCACACGACCATCGTCGGATATTTTCATAGGCATTCGCATATTTTGCAAACCTAAATTCAATCCATAGAGTTCTTTTAAATATTGGCTAAGGGAAATCATTCCCATTTCTTGGGTCCATACAAAACCTTCATATTCGCCAGTTAAACCAAAACCTGTGGTATAGCCCACTACTATTCCATTTTCCGAAATATCCATAGCCACACTTCCTCTCCAAGTTTCTAAAGTTCCCAAAAAACGAACTCCATTTTCTTTATTCCACATAAAAGCTGTAGCTACGTCATTTTGCACCATTGAACCTACAGCTATACTGCCATTTCTATTGAGTCCTTTTACTTCACCTGCTTGGGTCACTTTTAAAAAGGTACTCGTATCCCCAATTACAAAAGGGGTGCCTGTACTATCCCAAATAATAGGTGCTCGCCCTGTAATTTGCTGATCTCCTATCCACCAAGCACAATAGCCTGCATTTATTTTTCCATCCCCCGACATAACATTAGCAAAACCTCCTTCGGTAGAAACATCCCAATATAAAGGAAGTAGTTTTGCATATTTATCCCCTTTCCAAAGAGCCCCTATATATTGTGTATAATTGCCACACCAAGCCATCCCCGTACTTATACTACCATCATCAGAAATCGCTCTAGCCTGTATACCTTGTCCCCAAAAAGCAGGGGTCCCATATTTGGGAATAAATTCCCAAGGAATCCATTTTCCATTTCGGTAGGTACAAGCTGTAATCAAAGGCTCTCCATCAATCATCGTTGTACTATCCAAAAAATTGCCAATACGTAAGCCATCATTAGAAATCCCAAGAATTGCAGCATCAGTAAATTCCAAGGTATCTTTTAATCTATTGTAGACAAACCCACCGATATTTCCAAAAAATCCACCAATATAGGTTCCATTGGAAGACATGGCAAATGTATTTCCTCCTGAGGCATTAGTTAAATAAAGAATCTTGCCCTTTTGTCCTAGAACTTCCGTTTGTGCTAAAGCCGAACCAAGCACAAACACACCCACAAGGAGTACAAGCCATTTAATTTTAAAAATTTTCATTTAATTTGTATTCTTAATTTTAAAAATTACTATTTTTTAGATCTAAAATAGGGGAAAATGCTTGAGAGAATTTTCCCCTTATTTTTTCTATTGCAAATATATTTTATAGTTTAGCTGTTGATTTTGGGTATATAAACGAAGGATTACAATAGGTTCTTTGAGCGAAGTTGGAATTAAAATATTTTGATTGGTTTTTACCTTATACGTATCGAGAATTTGCCCATTGGTAGATACAATTTCAACTTTATCAATACAAAGAGCTTGTGGATTAAGAATACTTATTTGTCCATATTTAGCAGAGACTCCAAAATTTTCTTTGTATTCTTTACTTGGCATATTTCCTACGCCTATGGTGGTAAATTCACCTTCAGGAGAAGCCCATTCACTACTCAAAAATTCATCACACAAAGCTTGTACACTCCAAGTGTAAGCCGTATTTTTGACAAGTTGGGTGAGTTCCAATTGTGTTTTTTGTAAATACAATACCGTATCCATACGCTCTGCACCTACTTTTCTATAACGTACATTCCAATATTTGTGTATAGCTGCACCCTCCCATTGAAGCATGGCAGAAGTTTCAGTAATAGCGGAAGTTCGCAAATGGGTAGGCATTGCACAATCTGGAATAAAAGTAGTAGTTGCCATGGCCGTATCGCTCCAATCGCTATGATCTCCAGCTGAACACAAAGCACGAAGTCTATATTCATACCCCATATCTGGAGTTAAACGATCAATGGTGATGGTATCTCTACCTATTTCAAATGTATCCCAAATTTCCACCCCTTGTTTACGCATATTCAATTCACATCTATCAGCATCCGACACCCACGTAAAGGTAATGGAACGATATGTAGTGCCCAAAACACGAATATCCGTAGGAACAGGACAACTAATTTGAAGGGTCATAAACACTTTGGGTGCAGTCCATAGACTTACATCCGTAGTGTCATTACTACATTGGGCTTGCACACTATATTCATATTCTGTACCCTCTTTTAAAGCAGAGAGCTGTATATTTGTAGTATCGGTATTGCGTAGAGTCCATGTATCTTCCCCTAGCACACGATAACGGAAATGATAGGAACTAGCTTCTCCTTCCCATTTTAGAAGAGCGGCATAACGTTCAACAAAACCCACTTTTAGATTACGTACGGTATCGCACACATAAGGAGGAGGGGTAACAAAATGAATGGAAAGCCATTTGCCTGTATCGGTAGTTGAACACATTCCTGCTACGGCACATTCATATTCGGAATCAGGGCTAAGAGAGCTAAGTAAAAATTGCGTGCTGGAGGATTTACTGTATTTATATTGATTTTCGTTTTTGATTTTGTAACGAATTAAAAATTCAGTGGCTTGCGTTGACTCCCATGCCAATTGTACTTGATTTTCTTTGCAATCTTTTGCCAAGAGATTCGTGATGGGTCGACAAGTATAATCTACCTTAATATTATCTAGAAAAATACTTGCACTTGGTTTTGAATATACAGAATGCACATAAAATCCGATGCGAACTTTACCTTTATAAGCTGACAGATCTAATTTTTCATGCACACTATCCAAAAGATACAATGGATTTGTGCTACCTGCTCCATATCCTTTAAGGATATGTTTGGTATTCCATGTATGACCTCCATCAGGAGATAGTACTATTATAAATTGGGAACCTGGACTTACAGTATCAATACCCCCTACACCCGCACTCGTATTTAAAGCAAAATCAAATTCCAATTGCGTGCTAGCACCCGCTTCATCCAAATCGAATACAGGCGTAAGAACCCAATCGTTTTTAGGCTGTCCACTCAAGGACGAGATAAGACTCGGATTGGAAGCATCGCCTCGCCAACCCGTAGAATTCCAAGCATAACTTTCTCCTGAAAATACAAGATCTGCCGTATCGGTCAAAACCCCAATTTGTTTTTCCCAATATTTAGGAAGTGGATTTACATACGTACATCCTGTAAAATCATCCATAAAAGGCACTGCATAACGAGAGAAAAATAAAGTAGAAGGATCTGACCAAGGGCTTAGCGTATTTTCAGCACAAACAGCCTGTACTTTCACCCGATAATTGGTAGTCGATTGTAAACCTTCCACCCATGCTGGCATTGAATCTACTCTTTGGCTAGGCGACCACATTTTTTGAAGGGTATCGTAATAGGATATATTCCATCCTAGGGGATCTACGGTATTGGTTTGTACCCAATGAATGCATGCTTTTTTAGATTCTATGGTTGAATCGGGAACAACTACGGATATAGGATAGTCACAGTTTGGTAAACTTTCCACTTTGATAGCGGTTAAACGAAGAGCCGATTTGGAAGAAGTTGTGTATACAAAACGAAATTTAACCGCTTTATTTTGATACGTATCAAAAATAACGGCTTGCTTGGCTAGGCTCATTTTGTTTGGACTTTGATTTTGTTTATTGACAACAAATAAATTTTCAAAATTTTTGCCATCGGCACTAATTTGAACACAAATCGAATCACTTTCTTTAAATGTATAGCCTTCGGGGAACCAACCATAACTAAGACAAGCATAGTCAAAATAGAGACGATGCGTACCACTTCCCAAAAGAATAGTAGGTGTAATTAAATCGCCCACTATGGATTTGGAATAATTAGAAGACACTTGCATTTCAAATATATAGGGAATTTCTGGAATTTCTTCACTTTGAGGTGCACGTAAGTAAAAATTTTGGAGTGTATTGGCAGTGTTGTAAATAGTTCGTGAAAATCCTGCAGGCAAAGGCGTATTGGGTCCATTTACATTATCGGCCGACCAATCATTTAAATAATATACTGGAAGTTGGGCCAAGGTTCTTTCGCTAAGAACTGTATTGGTATTGGAATATACGGTATCGTTGGCTTCTATTCCATAAGCCGTTAAAAAATAAGGTGTATTTACTTGTAAATTGGCAATCCGTAAATTTTCTATATCTGAACCTTTGTAAATTACAATAGAACCATCGGATAAAGTATCCCCTTGCTTTAATTTACCTGTTATAGACGAAGAGGAAGGAAGTACATAATTGTTGCGTAACACCACAATAAATTGAGGAGATTGGGTGGCTTTAAATTCCAAAAAAGTACTCTCTACCTTGATTATTTCCAAATTAGGAGGTCCTACTTTGGTATTTGTACTTGCATTTAACGCATTGGCACAATAGATAGGCCCATTTATACATTTTTTGTTGTAACTAAACACATAAAACGAATAAGCGGTATGTCCTTTTAAATTGGATACAGAAAAAGAAGTTCCTGAAGGAAGAGCTTTTACAATGCCATTGCCAATGGTATCTCCTATTTTATAGGTTTTACCCTCAACAGGAGAAAGGTTTAAAACAAGTCCTTCGGTCATAACAACTAAATGGGCATCTGCCGTAGCTTTTACAAAAGTGGCAGAAATAGAGTTGCTACTTATTTTAGTAAAATTTAATGCTGTAGGCGCATCGGGCGCAACACAGGGTTCTGTTTGTGCATTTAGCCCAAAGGTAGAGAGCAAAATAGCAATACAAAATAGTATTCTTTTCATAGTTGTAAATTTTGTTTGAGGTTTAAAATAATAGTTTTGATATTTAACAAGGCAAAGAAATACCCAAAAAAAGAAATACCCAAAAAAAACAAGCAACAAAGGCACTCCAAATAAATAAAAAACACCACAAACACCCTACAATATAGTTTAAAGATATAGAATTCAATAAATTAATCTATTTTTGATAAAATTGTATACAGCGTATCTTCATTGAAATTTTCGTCCGTCGTAAGCGCTAATTTTTTACGTAATCGAAGTTTGGCCATTTCTACTGATTTAAAACTACGATTGGTTAAAGACGCAATTTCTTTGGTATTTAAATTTAAACGGATAAGCGCACAGAGTCGTTGTTCGTTGGGCGTTAAATTGGGATAACTTTGTTCTAAATGTTTGAAAAATCCACCATCGACTTGTTCAAAATAAACTTTAAATTCATTCCAACTTTGTATAGGTACAAAATCTTTCAAAATACTTTCCATCTCACTAAGGAGTAATTTTTCTTTTCCCTTAAGCGCAAAATTTACTTTTAGGGCTTTGACTTTCGTTGTCAATGTTGAACTTAATTCGTTAAACTTTAAAAGCAAAAGTGCATTGGAAGCAAGTTCTTTATTTTTTGAATTGAGTTCTTGTTCCAATTTGGTTTTAATCTCTTCGATATGTTTATTTCCTCCCTCTTGCATTTTAGACATTCGCTCTTTCATCAAATTGTTGACTCGGCACTGCAAAAGAATCCGCTTGACCATAAATACAATGGCAATACCAAAGACAATACTCAATAACAACAAAAAAGCAATCCACAGATTTCGTTTTGCTACTTGTTCTTTGTACAATTGCAAGTTTTTTTCTTTCATACATATTTCTTGCGTTGCCTTGTAATTGTCGAATTGAAACTTAAGAGACAATATTTTTTCATCAGTTTCTTTGGCATAGATAGTGTCGAATAGAGCATTCCCTTGTTTGAGATACTTTAAAGACATCGCCAGATTTCCTTGTTTTTCGTAAATGTTTGACAATAGTTTGAGTGCCCACATTTCTCGATTTTTGACCCCTTCTTTTCTACATTGCAAAACCACTTCTTGCGTGGCTTTCAATGCTTGATCGTACTTTCCTTGCAAATATAAGTTGTCGGCATAATTGGAAAGTATATACGATTCCAAATGTACGTATTTTTTTCTTTTTGCCATTTCCCAGGCATCTAATAGGTATTTTTCAGCTAAATCATATTTTTTTAAATTTTGGTAAGCAATAGCCAAATTGATAGAAGAATATATTTGTTCGGAGCCTTCGTACTTTTCGTGTAATACAATTTTGTGAACTTCATAACAATAAGTCAAAGCCTCTTCATGCTTGCCTTGCTCTAAGGAGGTGCCTCCTAAATTGGAATACACAATATATAAACCTCTAGGATTATTTTGTACTTTGTAAATATTCAAACTTTTTAAAAGATATTCTTCGGCTAATTTATAATGTCCTCGTGCGGCAAATACAATTCCTAAGCCATTGTATGCTTTAGCTCGCGCTTCACTCTTGGCATCATCGCCATAAAGTTCCATAATGGTTTTAAAATTGACAATAGCTTCGTCATATAGGCCAAAATACACCTTGGATCGCCCCAATTGTGCCAAACAATCAATATGTAGATTTTTCCATTTTTGAGATGGTTGAATTTTTAATTGTTTGTTTATTTGTTTTAGACAATCTTCCAGATTTTGGGTCGCCACACGATAATTTCCTTCATAAAAAAACAGTTCACTTTCTTTAATTCGGATTTTTATTTCCAGATATAGATCCTGTTTGACTTTTGCATACTGTACAGCCGTTTTAAAAAGCGATTCTTTTTCTTTGTACGAAAACGTATCTTGCTTTATTTGTTGTAAAAAATACAGACTACTGTCTGTTTGAGACCAACTCAAAACAACAGAAAAAAGAAGAAATACAAAAATACTATATCGACAAATGCACCTATTCATACTTACAAATATACATATATATTTTTATATTTTTGAAGAAAAAATACACGAGATTCCATATTTTTCAATTTTTAATTTTCCACTTTTTATTTTCCTTAGCCATCCCTAACACAAATTATTATTGATGTTCACAATTTTAGACAAGTCTTTTTTTATTTTAGCAAAACATTTTTTAAAATTAACAAAATCTTAACCGTATTCCTTCTTGAAATTCTATGTAAAATTGTACCTTTGTACGGTAAAACAAGCGCTTGATAAAACTTATTGTATATGCAACACAACGAAATTCGTATTTTAGTTGTCGATGATGAAGCCGATCTTCGGCAAATTCTGCAATTTAATTTACAGAGCGAAGGCTATAAAGTAGATATCGCCTCTTCGGGAGAAGAAGCGTTGGAAATGCTTGACAATGAATATGCACTCATTCTTTTGGACGTAATGATGGGCGGTATTTCCGGCTTTCGTTTTGCAGAAATTGTACGCAATGAAAAAAAAGAGGAAATTCCTATTATTTTCTTAACTGCCAAAGATACCCAAAATGATATGCTTACAGGTTTTAATGTGGGGGGAGATGACTATATTGCAAAACCCTTTTCTATTATGGAAGTAAGTGCTCGTGTAAAAGCCGTTTTGCGAAGAAACCAAGATAAAAATAAAATAGCTCCTCCCAAATCAAATACAATACAATTTGGGCATACACATCCTATTTTAATTGATCTCAATCAAAAAACCATCCATATAGATAAAGAAAAAATAGTACTCACCAAAAAAGAATTTGAAATTCTCTATCTTTTGAGCAGCAATCCCAAACAAGTATTTTCACGTGAACAAATTTTGAAAAAAGTATGGAAAGATGACAGTTATATTTTGGAGCGTACGGTAGATGTTCATATTGCTCGTATTCGCAAAAAAATAGGTGAAGCAGGCAATTGTATTGTGAATCGTTCTGGTTATGGCTATTGCATGGAGGAAATCTGATGAAAAAAATAAAATTGAGTTTTAATCAACGAATTTTTCTTTATTTTTTTATACTTTTTACTGCCTTTACTTTAGCTATATTGGCTTATCAACAAAAACTTGAAAAAAATTATAGAGAACAAGCACTCCGCTCCAATTTGGACCAATATAGTGAACTGATTGCAAAATATATTCAACAAGACAAAGAACCTCTGGATAGTTTGGCATCACTCGAAAAATTATTGCCACCAAATTTGCGTTTTACCATTCTCAACATACAAGGCAATGTGCTTTTTGATAATACCTTGAAAAATTTTAAGAATTTAGAAAATCATCTCAACCGTAAAGAAATTAAAATAGCCCAAAAAAAAGGCAAAGGCAATGATATTCGAGTTTCAATGACGGCACATAAAACGTATTATTATTTTGCTCGAAAATACCCTCATTATTATGTACGGGTGGCCCTTCCTTACAATGTAGAAGTGCAAAGGAATTTATATGGGAATCATCATTTTTTATGGTTTGTAGGAGGTCTTTTCATTGTGTCTTTCCTCCTTTTAATTTATCTATCGCATAGTTTTAGCAAGGCTATCAAGAGTCTTAAAAACTTTTTAGAAGCCGCAAATCATGGCTCTATTGCCTACCATAAAATAAAATTTCCCCATACAGAACTAGGCGAAATTGGAACCCAAATTATAGCGAGTTATCAACTTATTGAAGATAAACAAAAACAATTGGAGCAAGAAAGAGAGCGTTTGTTGTATCATTTTGATTCTTCTATTGAAGGGATTTCTATTTTTTCTGAAACCCGACAAAAAATTTATGCAAATACTCATTTTATACAATATTTAAATTTATTGGCAGAAAAAGATATTTATGAAGTGGAGGCAATTTTGGATAAAGAATTATTTCCTGAATTAATAACTTTTTTGGATAGTTCCGAAAAAGATGTGAAACGCGTGTTTGAACAAAGAGTAAGCAAAAACGGAACTCATTTTATCTTGAAAGCCTTGGTATCGGCCGATAATAGTTTTGAAATTAGTCTGACTAATATTTCTAAAATCGAACAAAATCGAATTTTAAAACAAGAGATGACCAATAATATTGCCCATGAATTACGTACACCCGTAAGTAGTATTCGCGGCTATATTGAAACTTTATTGTTGCAAAAAGAGGTAAGTCCTGAAATGCAAAAGTTTTTTTTAGAACGCACCTTTGTTCAAGTGGAACGGCTCTCTACACTAATTCGTGATATTGCCTTAATTACAAAAACCGAAGAAGCGGCCAATTTGTTTAATTTAGAAAATGTGTTTGTCAATGATGTGTTTTTGGAAGTAATTTCCGATTTGCAAACCGCGCTCGAAGCCAATGCAATTACGATCCTCAATACCTTACCCGAAAACTGCAAAATTGAAGGAAATAAAACGTTAGTGTATGCTATTTTTCGTAATTTAATAGAAAATAGTATTAGCTATGCAGGCAAAGGAATTGAACTAGGGGTGGAATGTTATTTAGAAGATGATAATTTTTATTATTTGAGATATTGGGATACAGGCATGGGAATAAACCCAAAACATCTTGTACGTATTTTTGAACGATTTTATCGTGTCAACGATGGACGTAGTCGCGAAAACGGAGGTTCTGGACTCGGATTGTCCATTGTAAAAAATGCGGTGCTTTTTCATGGAGGAGAGATTAATGCCAAAATTACTGAAAACGGAGGATTAGGATTTGTATTTTCGCTAGAAAAAAAAATGAAAGAATCCGTATAGGATATGAAAATATTTTTTGTAATTCTCTAAATTTAACGTATCTTTGCAATCCTAAAAATGGTGATTGTAGCTCAGTTGGTTAGAGCGCCGGATTGTGGTTCCGGAGGTCGTGGGTTCGACCCCCACCATTCACCCAGATTCTATCAGTCTGATTTTTAGAAACTTTACTCGCTGCGGATGTGGCGTAATTGGTAGCCGCGCTAGACTTAGGATCTAGTGTCGTGAGACGTGGGGGTTCGAGTCCCTTCATCCGCACAAAAAGCCCCCACAAGGGGCTTTTTTTATGCCCTGTAATTTTATCAAAAAACAGACTTATAATGCAATTTCTCACGCAGCAGTTTGTGGTTAGCATATAATGCTAATTTTGATGAATGGTTGAGAAGTACTCCATTTCTTACACAGCCCTATACGCTTATACGCTCCAAAATATATCAATATCATTTTGAAAAGTAAATTATAAACCGTAATTTTGCCTTACCTTTTACTAAAGATCTCTTTGATTTGATTTTTTATTTTGTTTTAATTTTAACATTTATTAAAAATTTTATATCATGAAAAAAACAAACTTTTTACTCACTTTTTTACTACTCGCCTTATGTATTGGCTGTTTTTCTTGCAATAAGGAAAAAACCTGTAAATGCACCATGAAATATTCAGGAGAATTTGCTCTTCCCGAAGTAACCACCACCATAACGATTGAAAAAGGAAAATGTAGTGATGGAAATACATCCGTCACCACTGGTGGAATGACCGCCACAATGAAATGCGTAGCAAATTAAAAGTTATAGCTCGCTATGTGTGTATTTGCGTAGGATTGCTATTTTTATTTTCGGCAGGAACCAAATTATATTCTATCGATTCCTTTGAAATATACATATTCAGTTTAAATTTTGCAGGACTTGACGTTTCTTTTCTCTTAGCAAGATTACTTATTGCCTTTGAACTTTTACTAGGGCTATCCTTGTGTGTACCTCTTTTTCAAAGAAGTGCCTGTTGGGTAGCCTTTGTTTCATTGATTGGGTTTAGTGTGTTTTTATTGTGGCAAATGTTTATACCCCATTCGGAACATTGTCACTGTTTTGGTGATTGGATTCAACTTTCACACAAAGCTTCTTTGATCAAAAATTTATTTTTATTAAGCCTGATCCTGGCTGTGCTTTGGTGCCAAGAACACATAAAAACGAAACCGCGGAGGCGATCTTATTTTTTGCTGTTGGGATTTGCTCTATTTTCTCTTGCATTACCATTTATTCTATCTCCCCCCGATTCATTTTACTATGAACAATATGCACAAAAAAACGATTATAATTCCAATTTGTTAGACTCTTTTTTGAAGACAGAACATTTGGACACCACCTCTTGTATTCTTTGCTTTTATGGCCCTACTTGTCCTTTTTGTCAATTGGCAGCAAAAAAAATAGAGGTAATCGCGCATAAAAATCCAGATAAATTTGCTGTAAATTTTGTTTTTTTTGGTAGTAAACCACAAATCAAATTGTTTTTTCAAAAAAACCACCTTGTAGAAAAGCCCTATCTTAGCCTTTCTCCTTCTTCTTTTTTAAAAATTACACAAGGGAATATGCCCTTAATCTTTTTGATACGAAAAGGAAAAGTAATTCATGTTTTTGGCTATCGCGATATCAGAGAAAAACAAATTATTCAATTTTATGAACACTGATCTTTTTTTTGTATCTTTGCCGTCTGTTTAATGTTATTTCATAATGATAAGAGCGTTTACTATTTGTTTAATTTGTTTGATGGGGCTTGGTTCCCATATATCTTTTGCTACACCTTCCCAAAATAAGGATATCCCTTTACAGGAAAAAGCAAAAATTGCATTATTAAATGGAGATACCACCGAAGCTTGTGCCATTTTTCGTCGCTTAAAAATTGAAACCGATTCTATTGCTAAAATCAATTATCAAAATGAAATCGAAGTTAAACGAGCCACCTATCAAACAGCTGAGCTTAATTTGGAAAACAAATTACAAAAAGGAATTATTTTACGAAGAATTAGTTTGTTTCTATGTTTGATCATTCTTTTATTAGGCGCTGCTTTTTATTTTTTACGCAAAACCAATCACAAACTCGAACAAGAGCGTATCAAAGCCAAACAATTAAAGGATGAAGCGATCTTGTCTTTGCAAAAAAAATCGGAATTACTCTATACCATCAGTAATGATATGACAAAATCTTTAAATGAAATGAAAGCAATTACTACAAACCTACAAACCGTAAATACCAAATCTTTGCAGGAGGTAAATGACAACGTTTCTAGTCTTCGATCTACCACGGAAAAGCTCCAAAAAATTTATCGTCAAATTTTTTCTAAGTAGGCATCCTATGAAAAGATTCTTTATTCTTATAGTATTCTTTATAGAAGTCTTGAGTGTAAGCGCAGGCAACGATTCTACGCTTAAAGATAGTATCATTGCACAAATAAATGCAATTGAAAATGACAGTGCGCGCTTAGAATTTGAAGTGCTTCAACAATACAAATATATGCGAAGTCCTTTTGCTCGCACCTTGATGGACAAATTGTATGAAGATGCACAAAAGATGGGTGACAGAAAAAAAGAAATGATTGCATTATGCGGCTATTTCAATATTGCCTACACAACTTTAAATATCGAAGAAATAGAAAAAACATTACCCAAAATTAAAAGCCATGCAGAAAAATACAATTTATATGATTATTTCTATAGATGCAAAAAAAGTTACTTTGCCTTAATGGCCTCTAATGGCAATATGGAATGGGTGTTGCTGGAGGCTACTAAAATGCAAAAAGAAGCCCAAAAATTAAATCATAAAACAGGAATTATATGTGCAAAAATCGCCATTGCACAAGCCTATAAATATACGCGGAACGACCGTATGGTCATTCAAACATTACAAGAAATTCTCAATATAGAAGGCCTAGAAAACAAAGAAAAAACTGGTATCTATTTAGACCTATATACCTCTTTGCAAAATCTTAAACGCTATAAAGAAGGACTCAAATATCTTGATTTGCAAAATAAATTGCTCAAAGAAATGTTGCAACAAGAGCCCAAAATAAAAGCATATCTTGAATCCCGAATGATGCACAATGAAACGCTATATGCCGATGCCTATATGGCTTTAGGAAATTATGCCAAAGCAGAAGAGCATCTCAAAAAATGCGATCTATATTACAAACCCACTGTATTTATTTCTTATTACGTATTGTATCATTCTACATACGCCAGATACTATGCGCATTTAAAAAAAATGGGATATCTGTTTTCAAAAAATGGATTGTGCCATT
>JAVVPL010000014.1:15735-27294 GCA_036655775.1 Bacteroidales bacterium
CAAGCCCTACTCAAACAATCATTACTAGCCAAAAAATCCAAATATCTTGAAGAAGCGGGCAAACTACAAGAGACAGTTCGTAGTTATCAAGAACTATTATCAAATACCGATTCAATCAATAAAGTATTTATCCAAAAGCAAGAAGAAGCCTTGTCGGCAAACTACAAATTGGAACGTAGTTTAGAAAAAAAGGCACAATATACATATATCCTAAGTTTGCTATCCATTATTTTTTGTATTGTATTCATACTTATAATTATCGGGTTTATTGTGCAAAAGTATCGAACACATATCCAATTACAAAAAAGCAAAAACGAAGCAGAAAAAGCAAAAAAAGAAGCCATTGAATCCAATCGTTTGAGAACAAAATTGCTAGAAAATATCTCCAAAGAAATTGAAACGCCTATTCATAAAATACAAAAATTAGCAGAACAAATTGTAGTTGACTCCACCCCCATACTTGATAGTTCGTTGATACAAAATATCAAAAATGAAGCCACTAACTTAATTCAAATCTTAGAACTCGTGGTCGATTTTTCCAAATTAGAAGTAGGGGCTATTCAATTTGACATTTGCAAAACAGATATTTTAAATCTTTGTTATCGAGCCACCGACCTAGCCCAAAAACAGCCAGGAAATAAAACAGAAATTTATTTTATACCTCAAATTGAAATTCAACCCATTCCCTTAGATTGTAATTGGATGTTGCGATGCTTGATTTCTGCCATGACAGACCTCACCGAAAGTTTAATTCCCAATAAACTCCATTTTACTATCAAATACGACCAGGATGGGAAAATGGTGATTTTTGAAATGATAGGTTCTCCCTTAGCCAATCCTCTATTTGCGGGTCAATTACAAACCTTAAAAAATCATATTAACACCTCTTTGATTCAATCCTTTGGTGGCGCCTATAAAGTAGAAACTAGCGAATTACATCCCGTATTGCTAATTTCTTTACCTATTTATTTTATGTAGAGGCTCTCTGTTTTTTTAATTATTTCCATTTCCAACAGCCTATACATACCTCTTTTTCAATCTGTTTTTCTTGTTCATCCGCGAAGGTAGAAAAAAAGTCAATGCCACTTACTGTTTCCACCGAATCGATAGAAACCGCAAAATTTTGCAGATTTTGATTTATGGCTTGGCTAGGAATTATAAAACCTATTCCCTTACCCTTAGTTTTATTCACTATTACCTTATAAAAGAAAGAAGGCACTGCAATTTTATGAGCTCCTATAGTGGGAAGCCCTTGAGTCAATAGGGGCCCTGTAACAATAAAAATAGTATCGTATTCAATAGCCCATAGCCGTACAAGACTTTCTAGTTTTTTCCAAATTCCTCTATTAAAACTTGCTTGTTGTGGACTTACATTACTAAAATAAAACGACTCCTGCATGCTTTGTAGCGACCAAGCCATATCTGCCGCAGGAGCCAGATGTCCTCGATCATAACCCGAATGTGAATAATCTTTATTCGTGGCCATTTTTGCTTTTAATTTGGGGTCAGGCACAAATTTATCGGCACGATCGCAAACTTTTTGTGTTTTAGCTTTTGTTAAACTATAAGCGACCCAATTTGCTTGTACATATTTTTCATTATACGATAAGGAAAATCCAGTATGAGAGACAAAAATATTTTCATTTTGAGCCGACAACAAATAAAATGAAAGCACTACCAATAAAGTAAATATCTGTTTTTTCATATTTAGAATTCATTCACAATTTTGCAAAGATATTCTTTTTTATACGATCCACCAATTTTAAAACAAGGATAAAATAGAGTTTAAAACAAGGATGAAATAGAGAAAGGTATAGAAACGACTATTTGGTTACTTCCCAAATGATTCTTATATTTGCGCACAGAAAAAACCATGGATTTCTTCTTTGAAGAGAGAGTTCAAATAAATTTGGATTTTACATTTCGTACACTTCAAATCATGGCTATAAAATCATTGCTAATTTAGAGAAACATGCAAGTACAACAAGCCGTATCCATCACAAAAGCGCTGCAATCGCAAATTTTGATACTCGATGGCGCCATGGGCACTTTAATTCAAAACTCTCTCCTAGCCAAAGAGGATAAAAGCGTGTATGATTTGCTTAACCTAACGAAACCCGAACTAATTACACAAATACACACCGATTATCTACTCGCAGGCGCCCATATTCTCAAAACCAATACATTTAATGCCAATGCCATTTCCTTGGCCAATTTTGGCTTAGAATCGCTCGCATATAGACTTAATTTTTCTGGAGCACAAATTGCCCAGCAAGCCATTTTAGAATTTAATAAAACACAAACTAAAAACAAAGAAGTTCATTTTGTGGCAGGCTGTATGGGCCCCACCTCACAAATGCGGCCCCTTAGCTTTGACAGCAATACGCAATTTCAAAAAAATATGGATTTTTCAAAATTGAAAAATGCCTATTATACTCAAGCCAAAGGCTTGATGGAAGGAGGTGTAGATGTATTTTTGATAGAAACCATAGTGGATTTATATACAGCTAAAGCTGCACTCTACGCAATTGAAGACCTTTTTAAAGAAAAACAAAAACAAATCCCCATACTCTGTTCGCTCACACTCACCAAGGAAGGCAATTGCTTTTCGGGAGAAAGTTTAGCACACAGCCTCTCTTCTTTATCCAAATTTTCACTTTTAAGCATTGGGCTCAACTGTATGGAAGCACAAATAATGGGTCCTTATCTTGAGCAAATTGCCAGCCAATTTCCTCTTTACGTAAGTGCGCACCCCAATGCAGGACTTCCCAATACTTTGGGACAATACTCCCAAAGTCCCGCACAAATACTCTCGTTTTTGACTCCTCTTTTAAAAAAAAGTATTTTGCATATCGTTGGCGGTTGCTGTGGCACTACTCCTGCATATACCAAAGCAGTGGCCGATACATTACACTGCATTCGGAAATAATACCTACCCTTTATTGATCTTTATTGATCTTTTTTACACATTCACAAAATTCTGAAGCCACGGGATCTTTGATAGTGTAGATTTCCGAAGCGGGTTCATAATTGTAGGGCACATATTTATATACCTGACAAGCGGCAAATTTACCATCTTTAGAAAGTAAAGCATTTAAACGAACGCCTTGTCCACTCTCCCCTTTCATAGGGTATAAACTCATAATATTACCTGTTTCGAGCGCTTGCATCAAGTTGTGTAGGCTATCTGATTTAAAAAAGATTTCATACGATTTAATTTCACTTTTTGTGGGCACATAGATCCATTGTCCTCTATTAAAGAATAACATTACCACACCCACCAGCACAAAGATAATTCCAAAAGTCATCAAGGCTAAATAAAGAGCGGCTTTATTGTCCACTCCTCCAAAGCTAGCGCCTAGTATACAAACAAGCCCTAAAGCAATGCCAATACCTGCATAAAGTGAATTTTTAACATTTTTTTGTTTTGCTACAACGTCCAATGACGAAGCTAATATTGATTCCATTTTTTAAAAATTTAGTCGATTAAATTAAATATACTATGGATATACGCTTATACAAGAATAAATATATTCAAACATAAACAAAGGATATATCCGTAAAGGTTATTAAGGAATAATAAATAAAAAAATCGACTAGATGCGAATGCACCGTATGGAATAGATATAATAATGTGATTGATATTTTGCACTATTCACGGCATAAAACATCTCCGTGGCACATAAATTTTGCATCCAAAATGTTGGCAATTTATCTTTTGTAAAATTTATGACTGGAACGCTTGCATTTTCGGGATCCGAACTCAAGCGAAATCCAGTAGTGATGGACGAAACATTAGCATCCCTAAAAAGAACTTCCGAATATAAATTAGACCACTCTTCAAAGGTATCTCCCATAGATTGAAAACTTTCCTCTGAAGTATCTTGCACGGGCATAGAACTATCATTTTGCGAACTAGCAAAACTTGCTATGGACACAAAAAACAAAATAAATACCAAAGATTTGAGGGTAATTTTCATCAATTAGGGATAGACCTACAATAAGTTTAACTAAATTTTGTACAAATATAACACTTCTGCTCGGAATTATCAAAATACAAGCAACATATTATCTTATTTTATTAAAAAAACACAGGCTTATCTTTTTGATAAGTCTGTGTTTAAGATACATAAAAATCTTTATCTACAATGTAAAGATCAAACTGATTCCCACTTGCAAAGGTGTCATACTAGATTTTGGCAATCCATCTACCACCGTTGCTCCGTCCATGGTATACCAATTTGCTTTTCCAGTTTGTTGTACCCATTTGGCAAATAAACCTAAACGAAAACCTTTTGCAAGGATCCATTCTGCTCGTAAGCCCAAAGATACATACCCTTGTATTTTTTGTTTTACTTCAAAACCTTTAGACATAGGCAAATTTAAAAAATCGCCTAAGGGAATTTTATCTTCTGATAAACCCGATTGATAGCGAAAAGAAGCTTGTGTAATACCCAAGGCCAATTGTCCAGAAAACACAAAACGAGAAGTTTTCACAAATTCATACTCTCCATAAAGCCCTTCATACATATTGTAAAATTTGTATGTAGGTTTAGAAGAAGCAAATGGTGACATACTTCCAAATATATTATATTCCAAACCTATACCCCATCGTTTATCGGAGTACATACCTATTTGAAAATTTCCACCAAATTGAGCATCCGTAATTTTAACCCCTGTACTATTTTGAATCTGCGTTCTAAAATCTTTATTTGCAAAACCAGCAAAAGCAACCGCAGGATGTATGCCTATTTTCAAATGATAAATATTTTCTTGCGAATTTTTAATTTCTATAGAACCTGAACTTTGAGCAAAAAGAGTAGTATACCCTAGAAAAAAAATGCCAAAGATAGATGACAAAATTATTTTTTTCATATTTTTGAAATTTTAAAAAAATTATTTTAACTCTCTATTTGTCAAATTAATTGCTTTTTAGAGATTAATATATATTTTCCTACTTTATCTAAGCTTTTCGGTTTTTGCTTTTTCTTTTATGCAACCATTTTGCATTCGCAAAATAGACACACCAAACATACTTCTTTCCAGAGAAGAAATTTGAATAATTTTATAGAGTTAAATGCTTCTTTCTATATTAATTAATATTGAAATAAAGTTCAAAAGCTAGCAAAACTTTTACTCTTTTAAGCAACAAATTTAAAAATAAATTTTCATGAAATAAAATAAATTTTCATGAAATAAATTTTAAAAATAAATATAATTTCATGAAAATGAGACCGTTGCGAAGTAACCATTTAAAAAATATTTGTATTTTGCATATATAAATACTTCAAAAATTAGGAGAAGTCACGCTTTTATCAACTTCATCGATTTGGCAGTAGCTCCACAAAAAATTAAGAAACAGTTTTTAATTTTGCCAATAAGATTTTTTCACTTTTGCCTTTCTTCTTTCTTGCTCCGTTTTGGTGTCAAACCATACTTTATAAGAAATCATAGGGACAAGAGAAAGATAATATACTTGATATTGAGATAAGGGCTTAAATTCTTTTGATACTCTCGGATTATAGATTTCGCCAATAGAAGGGTGCCCTACCTCATTATAAAAATAGAAGGCAGGATTTTTTCGGGCATATAGATTATAAATGGAAAAACTCCAACATGCGCGACGACCTTTTTTAGTTGTATACGAATATTGAGCGCCCAAATCCATTCGATGGTAGGCCTTCATACGAGCACTATTTCTTTCCCCATATACCAATACTTCGTAATATTCTATCGGATCTGTTTGTTCGTTCAACACACCGCCCCTTTCAACTTTTAAATCGGTATTAGGAACATATATACGTTCCACAGCAGGGGTATAAGGAAGACCCGTTTGATAAATCCATGAACAAGACAAACTCCACTTTGTATTAATTGCCCAATTTAAGCTTAAAGTAGCCGTATGTGGTCGATCAAAATCGAATGCAAATTCTTTGCCCTGGTTAATATCTGCAAACTTACGAAACGAACGAGCATAGGAATAGGTAGCAATTCCAGTCCACTTACCCAGCGTTTTAGAAAGAGACATTTCTACACCATACGATCTACCACTTCCGTTTATACTGATTTTGTCTTTCCACAAAGGATCTCCCGTAATAGAACGATAGCCTTCTTTGAAAGTGGATAAGCCTTCCATACTTTTGTAATAAAGCGAAACTTCAACTTCAAACATCCGTTTATAGAAAAAGCCACTCCATCCCACATTATATTGGTTTGAGTAAGCAATCGGAATAAATTGATCTGAGGAAAACCAAATTTCGTTATTTATAACAGGCCCTGGAACAAATAACATTTGAGAGGTTTGTGTCAATCGGGAATAGCCTATATTCAAAGCTTGTTCTTTGGGTAAAAAAAATGAAACAGAGGCTCTTGGATCAAACGAAAAATGAGAATACTCTTTTAATACATAATAATTTAATCGCAAACCCAAACGGATATCCATCCATGAAAGAGGTTTGATAATTTGATCGGTATATAGGGTTAAATCCAAAGCGTTTTGCAAGCTTTTAATTCCTTCCAAATACGGTTTTTCATAATTTTTTACCACTTCGTTGGGAATGTGAGAAATCCAGGAAAACTTTCCACCCCAACTGAGATCCCAGTAGCGCGAAGCTCTATAATTCCAATCTGAATAAAAACTTAACTCTTGCACACTTGATTTATAAATAAATGTATTTTCCATAGTGCTATCCGCTGTCTTTATTGATGCACTCATTAAATCTTTGGTGCGATAACGCGTGTATGATAAATTATGCTTAGCCATTAAACGAGATGAAAGATTTGTTTGAAGTTTAGCTGTAAGTAAAAAATTTCCCCAAATATCCAAAATCTTATTTCGGAATTCTTCAGTTTGAGCAGTGAATGAATTGTTTCGTTCTTCATTTTTCCAATAGGAAAGATAATCATCGCCTTGGTATAGGTTACATTGAAATAAATTCTTTTCGTTGATTTGCCATGAATATTTGGCATTTATATCATGAAATCCATACGCCATCGTATAATCATTGATTTTGGACAAAGAGGTAAAGAGCATACTTAATAGCTCTATAAGTGTTTTTCGTCCCGTAAGCATAAAAGTCATATCCTCCCGAAGAGGACCTTCTACGGCAAAGGAAAGATCCGACAAGCCGACACTTAGATTTCCTTGCCATGTAGATTGGCTTCCTTTTTTTTGCGATACATCTATATACGAGGATAGTTTTCCGCCAAAATTTGCTGGAAAATTCTCTTTATACACCGACATCGTATTGATCATATCAGGGTTGAAAACTGAAAAAAAACCACCCAAATGATGTACATAAATCAGCGGAACATTATCCAATAAATATTGATTTTCACCTGGATTCCCTCCTCTAACCATAAGTACGCTTGATAATTCGCCTTGCGTTTGTATGCCTGCGGTATATTGCAAAGCCTTCATTACATCAGGCTTTCCACTAATTGAGGGAAGGGTATTTATAAATGTAGGGTTTAGTTTGGCAATTCCAAATGTATGACGGGGCGGAGCATACACTTCAACAATACTCAACTTTTTGGCTATCGGAAGTAAATTAATTTTATAAAGACTATCTTTTTTGAAGAAATCGATAGAAATTTCTTTGGTTTGATAACCTAAGTATGAAATATACAAAAGTGTTTTTGGGGGAACACGCAACGAAAAATAGCCTTGCTCATTGCTTATTGTCCCTATGCCTTCTTGGGTATTGTATACCGAAGCACCAATCAGCGATTCTCCATTGCTTTTATCATAAATAAAACCTGAAATAGTTTTGTCTTGTCCCCAAAGTGAAAATCCTCTACCTAGCAAGAAAAAAAGAATTAATAAATACGTATATGTTTTATTTATCTTCATCTCTTTATCTAAAATTTAATCCTCTAATTGGACCTATTTGTTGGACTGAATACCCACAAAAAACACCTTTTCCATTTTCTACATTGGTATAAATTGTATAGGCTATCGGATTTTCCAAAATATTAGGAAAACGAGATTCTTCATAACGATCAATCGAACGTGCAAAACGATAATACTCTTCACTTACCGACCGCAAAATAATATATAGACCGTCTATTTCATTTGTAGTAAAAAAATTAACTTGCATATCGTAGGTATTGCCATGCATCAAAGAGGTTGAAAATAATATCTTATCTATTACATCCTCATGCTTTAAAACAGGATCTACAATATCGGCTATTTGAATTGCCCTACAAGCTTTCTCCGTCTCAAATACAGATGGGTATGAAAGGGTATCTGAATCTGACAAACGGGAATATCGAAGAACCAATTCGTAAAAATAGGTTTTATCTTTCTTCACAGGAATAGTAAAATTTAATCGGCTATATATGTTAGCATCGCTGGTTTCACCTATATTAGGAAGTACTTCCCATTTCAAAATAGGAGTAATTTCTGGTAATTCCGTTTGAGCGTATAAAACGGTACTATCAGAAAAATAGGCCTTACAATAATATTTATTACCTGCTATAGGCTTCGTTTTTCCTTCAAAATGACGAGTTTGTTCGTTATAGCTCAAAGAATCTACTAAATTATCGTTCTCCCATACAAATACCTTTGCATTCCGAATCATTTCCAATGGAACTTGCCCATCTACAGGTCCCGATGCAAATACAACCGCAGAAAGAGGACGTCCATCATCCACTAATAACAAACTTATACCATAGCTAGGTAAAATAGAAGGAATATTCTTCTTTATCTCATCAACACAAGATGTGAAAATAAATAAAATAGATAAGGGTATTAAAAGATATTTCATTTATTATAATTTACTAAGCCTAAAAATAAATCCTATACGTCCGTGAAAACATCCAATGCCTCCCGTATTAGGTTCTTTGTACGATGAAATAAGGTCTGCCTTGTAGCCGTTTTGATATTGGTAGGAGCCTTCTATATACATCCCAAATCTCGGCGTAAAATAGCAGGAAAAGCCTAAACCTGTTTCAGCATGAAAGGGGAGAAAACGCGTTTTGTATGGACGAATTGAGGGGAGAAAAGCATAAGCTGTATAAAATTTATTACTAATATATAGGTCAAAACGAAATCTATTTTTGGGAATAAATAAAGGTAAAATATGAATATTCAAATTTGCTCCCATAAGAAGTGCGAAAGGGCTTTCTGTCGGATAAGTGTTCTGTATTGCGTGTAATACTCCTTGTTCATCTCTGTATATGGAATCGGGGTCGGGATCTGCATAATAGCGATCTATCCCTGTATATAAACCCACTTCCAAAATATTCAGAAAAGCGTAGTTTAGCTCTATATTTAATCCCCATCTGTATTTATACCCTATTTTAAGACTAAGACGATCATTCAAATAATGCCCCATTTGATAGGGTTTCGATTTATCTTTTAATTCATTTTTGGAGGGAGATATGCTTTGTGCCTGTACGGAACTCAAAAAAGGACATAAAAAAATGCCTACAATAAGCGCATAGAGTATAAAATGTTTGGGCATAGTGAGAAGTAAGTATGTTTTGTACATAGTTTTTTAAAAAATTGCATTTGGTGTTAGAATCTACCCTTATTGATACTCTTTTTTTGTTCTCTATTTAATCACTAATTTTTTGGTTAATTTTTGATCCGTAGAACTTTGTATATGGATTAAATAGATCCCTTTTGGGAAGGTGCTTAGGTTTAATTCGGTTTGTATACTATTGCCTTGCGCTTGATAAAAGGAAGAGCTAAGACTTCTACCACATAAATCGGTAAGTTGAACTTGAACCTCACCCGTAAATCCTTGCAAACGGATTGTAACTTGATCGCTTGCAGGATTTGGATAGACGATACTTGTCAACGTGGATTTTAGCTCCTCAATGTCACTTTTGCGAGCAACGTCTACATAAGAAGATTTAACGGTTGTAACAGGCCAATATTGCATCGATTTGCCTTTATTATAATAGAAAGGAATCATTCCATCTCCAAGTACCCAAGCTGTATCTTTCCATTTGTAATTATTTCCAAATATTGCATTTCCAAATTCATCATAAGCTAAGGTGTTTTTCATTTCAAAATCCCAAAGGGTACTATCAAAATCCCATCTTAAATAGGTGAGTTGGGATAGATATCCATCTCCATTATACTGATATTCTCTTCTAGCTATAGGGGCATATTCCGTAACATTGTAGAAATAATTCGTCCACGACTCCATTTGATTGGCGGGAGTATAACTCATGGTATCTTTTTCTAAAAAATTCCACTTATCATTTTTCCAAATATAGCCCACTCTAAGCATTGCATTTTCGTTTTGATCGTAGAAATAACAAGACAAACTTTCATTATCCCATTTGCTTGTGTTCCAAACTTTGTTGAAGATCACTGAATCTTTAGCTTTGGAGGTGTATAGATAGTCGGCCGAAGTAGAAGCGCCCCAATCTCCATTTGCGTAATCCCAAAAATAATTCACCCATCGAGATTCTAATTTTTGACTATTGTATTTGTAGGTATTTTTTGCCGAATTTTCCCATACCGACGACTCACTATTAAAATCTTTATCTATGCGTTCTATTAGTAAACCATCAGCATTGTACTTGGATTGAATACGATAGTAATCATTCCATTTATCTTTGAACCACACAAAAGCTTCCTCAAAGCTTACTAAATTTTGTGCATTGTAGGTGTTGACAATTTTTGAATCATTGACCCATTCTTCGGTGTTTTCATCAAATATTTGTAAAAATTGTGATTGTACAAATCCTTGTTCGTTGTAAACAAATTTATATTTTTGTACGTTCCACCAACGTCCGTCACGATAGCCCCCCATATCTACTTTTGTGTTTATCTTACCTTGGTCCGTATAGGTCCAAACACTAATAAATTGTCCGATAGCTTCACTTTCAAACCACATGGTATCTGGCGCATACCACGATTCTACAGCGGCTTTGACGGGCATATTGCTCACATTTTCCAACACCTCATGGTGCACTCTGGCTTGTTTTTGACTCAAAACTTTATTTTGAGCAAAAGAAAAACAGGTTAAACTCAATAATAAAACTAAAATTGTATTTTTTGTATTCATTGATATTTATTTTTTAATGAATACAAAGATAGCAAAAAATAGAAGAAACTAAAAAACGATATGGCTCGTCTTTTTTCTTTTTCCCAAGTGCTCAACTTCCAAAAAATAGCTTTTTCTTTTTTGGAGTTTTAAACTCGTGAGAAAATAGAGCCTATAGCAGGAGAGAGTAATTAAACTAAAAAGGTATTTTTTCATAATACATTGTTGTTTTAGTCCCCTAACAAGTCGGACAAAATTATAGATAAAAATCTGTAATTTTATTCATAAATTAATTTTTATATTTAGGTATTCATGATTGCTTCGCAATTATAATATGAAAAAACGAACGATCGCGACAAGCGAACGCAGAGCCAAAACGCAGTTTTGAGCTATGCCAAGCGAAGCAATTGTCGAACGAAATTCAACATTTACATCGTGAAGCTGCTCATGTTCGGAAGTGCTCAAATAAAATTGGCACTTCACTCACTTAATCGCAGCTTTAGTACCGAAGAGAAACTCCGTATTTTACAGGAAGTTTCGGTTCAAGGCTTGA
>JAVVPL010000015.1:0-1472 GCA_036655775.1 Bacteroidales bacterium
ACGAAAAGGAGGCGCTACTTTATTTTTAACCACTTTCACTTTTACGCGATTCCCTACAATATTTTCACCATCTTTAATTTGTGCATTTTTCCGAATATCCAAACGTACTGAAGCATAAAATTTGAGTGCATTCCCTCCAGTGGTAGTTTCAGGATTTCCGAACATCACCCCTATTTTTTCACGCAATTGATTAATAAAAATACAACAACAACCCGTTTTGCTAATTGTAGAAGTCAATTTACGCAAAGCTTGTGACATCAAACGTGCATGAAGTCCCATTTTCGAGTCCCCCATTTCGCCCTCAATTTCACTCCGAGGCGTAAGTGCAGCCACAGAGTCTATAACAATAATATCTATAGCTCCCGAACGAATTAAATTTTCAGTAATTTCCAAAGCTTGTTCACCATTATCTGGTTGTGATACTAATAATTCATCGGTATTAACCCCTAATTTTTGTGCATAATTTTGATCAAAAGCATGTTCTGCATCAATAAAAGCAGCAATTCCCCCTAATTTTTGCGCTTGCGCAATTGCATGTATTGCCAAGGTGGTTTTACCCGAAGATTCAGGTCCATAAATTTCTATAATTCGCCCTTTAGGAAGTCCGCCTATACCTAGAGCTATATCTACACCGATAGAGCCTGTAGAAATTACCTCTACGGCTTCCACTGCATGATCACCCAATTTCATCACCGCGCCCTTGCCATAGGATTTTTCAATTTTATCAAGCGTCAACTGCAAGGCTTTTAGTTTTTCTGATTTTTGTCCAGTTTCTTGGATCTCTTCTTTCTTTGCCATAATTTTGAACTATTAAATGTATATTCTAAAAAATTCTACCACAAAAGTACAACTTCTTTTTCACAACTAAAGTTAAAAAATGTTAACAAATGTTAAATTCAGTAAACAAACTTTCCTCATTTTATTTTTTAAATTATTTTTAAATTATTATTTATATATTTGCAAACACTAAAATCCTTACAAATGCAAATACACACAAAATCCACTTGGCAAAGCAAAGTAGAAACAAGCTTAAACATCCTGGTTTTAATAGGTTCACTTGCTATTATTGCCTCTCTATCCTACGATGTTCTCAAATTGGGTAAATATCAACCCGAAAGCAAATTATTATTAAGCATTCAATTATTGGTTTGCTCTATTTTTCTCATTGATTTTTTTGCACGTTTTTTTATGAGTGAACAAAAAATTCATTTTTTAAATCATAATTTCCTGCTATTTTTTTTCTCCATCCCTTATTTGAATATTGTTGTAATCAATCAGTATGTACTCACGCCTGAAATTCATTATCTTTTGGGATTTATCCCCCTCTTTAGAGGCGGATATGGTTTAATTATGATTGTAAAATGGTTCACAGGTCGCAATGTCACCACATTGATTGTATCGTACCTCTCTATTTTATTTTCATTTACCTATTTTGCCAGTTTGCTATTTTTTGTGGCGGAACGCAATGTAAA
>JAVVPL010000015.1:1482-14665 GCA_036655775.1 Bacteroidales bacterium
TATTGGGATGCTCTTTGGTGGGCGTGTATGGATATGACTACCGTAGGTTCAGATATTAACGCAATAACCCCTATTGGGCGAATATTATCGGTAGCTTTAGCAGGTACAGGGATGATGATGTTACCCATTTTTACTGCCTACATTACCGATAGGATCAGCCGAAAAAACAAAACGCACTCCTAGACTTCAAAATTGTCAAAAACAAATGCTTTACTTTGACAAAATACAGAAACCTACCAGCGATTTGCTAGCACTACGCTATAAACAAAAGCTCTACAAAGCCAAGAAATTTTTAATGATCAAAACTCCACAGTCCGAAATAATAGATTCAGGATGAAATTGCAGCCCATAAATAGGTAAATCTTGATGTGCAATGGACATAATATTTCCTTCTTCATCATAACTTGTAGCTCGTACTTGTGCAGGCAATGTATCGGGAGCTACTACCCAAGAGTGATAACGTCCCACTGCATTTCCATTGTGAATACCTTGCAAAATTTTATCTTTAGAGTCCACTTTTTGCAAATAACTAGTATGCCCATGTCTGGGTTGTGCCATTTGTTTTAATTGTGCTCCAAAATAAGTAGCAATTGCTTGATGTCCTAAACAAACCCCTAATATAGGGTGTGTGTGTTTTACTGCTTCAAATATTGTTTTCATTTGTGGATACTCCAAAGGTACTCCTGCACCTGGCGACAAAAGTATAGAGTTTACACTTAAAGCTTGCTCAAGCGTAACGCAATGGCTGTCAACAACATTAACCTCTACATTTTCTTCTTGTCTTAGTAATTCCACTAAATTGTATACAAAAGAATCCGCATTATCTATTACCAAAATTTTTTTCATTCGACAAAAGTACTTACTTTTGTCGAATGAAAAAAGCAGAATATGTAAAAAAAGCAATGAATCAGTCCAAAGAAGCCTTTTTATTTGGCATAGACTTTGAACTTGATCGGGGATTCTTTATTGAAAACCCAATGGAACAAAAAGAAGTATTATGGCGTGTTGGCAAAAACACCAATGCTCATTTTTGTCCCTCCTACAAACAAGGAACTTATTTTAGAGCGCAAGCAATCGCATATCCAGAGTATCAACAAAAATTTGAAACTCTACAAACTGAATTGCATAAAGGAAACTCTTTTTTAGCCAATCTCACCGTTAAAACACCTCTTGAAACCGATTATTCTTTAGAGGAAATTTTTGCGAAAAGTAATTCTCCTTATGCCTTACTTATAAAAGATCAATTTGTTTGTTTTTCTCCAGAAACTTTTGTTACCATCGAAAACACTAAAATTAGTGCAAACCCCATGAAAGGTACCATTGCAATCAGCAATTCGGAAGAACAAGCGCGCAACACCCTACTTTCTAATTATAAAGAACGTGCCGAACACTATACCATTGTGGATTTTATCCGCAGCGATTTAAGTCGTATTGCTCATAATATCAAAGTAGAAAAACTTCGTTATTTAGATAAATTACAAACCTCCCATGGGGAAATTTTACAACTCAGTTCTTGTATTAGTGGGGAAATTAAAAAAGAACAAAAATTAGGCGATGTGATATTTGCACTTCTTCCCGCAGGGTCTATTTCTGGAGCTCCTAAACCTTCTACTTTAAAAATTCTAGAAGGAATTGAAAACAAGAAACGAGGTTATTATTGTGGAGTCTTCGGCTATTTTGATGGCGTTAAATTAGATTCTGCGGTGATGATTCGATTTGTGGAAAAAGATTCAAATAAACTTTATTTTAGAAGTGGAGGTGGTATTACTATCAATAGTCAATGCAAAAACGAATATGAAGAAGTTTTAGAAAAAGTATATTTACCTTTTGTGTAAGCAATGCTAAATACCAAAACCTATTTTGCATGCAGTATATCGAAACTATTAAAATAGAAAACGGGAAATGTTGTAATTGGCCCTATCATTTACAAAGGATGCAATCTATTTGTGGGGAAAATTTTATATTAAATTTAGAAATTCCAATATCAGCAGGTTTCAATAAAGTAAAATGCAGAATTGTGTACGATCCTTATCAAATTATTGAAATTACGTATACTCCATATATTTTACCTACAATTCGTTCTCTAAAAATAATAGAGTCACCCTCGCTTCAGTATGATCATAAATACGCCGATCGTAGTGAATTAAATAATTTGAAAGAACAAAG
Organism: Bacteroidales bacterium; assembly: GCA_036655775.1. Classification (GTDB taxonomy): domain Bacteria; phylum Bacteroidota; class Bacteroidia; order Bacteroidales; family P3; genus JAVVPL01. The sequence continues at coordinate 3,649 of JAVVPL010000015.1, forward strand.
AAAAAATTGTGATGACATTTTAATTTGTCAACATGGAGCCGTTTGTGACAGTAGTTTTAGCAATGTGGTTTTTGAAAACAAAGAAGGTTTTTTCACCCCTCGCACCGCTCTATTATATGGAACAAAACGTCAAATTTTACTAGATACCAAACGCATACAAGAAATACGTATTAATCTTGATGATCTGCCAAAATACGAACGCATTTACTTGATCAATGCAATGCTTGAATTGGAAGATGCCATTTGTATTGAAACCGCTGCTATTACATACTAAATGATTCTAAAAAGAGTAACGCGCGAATACGCTTAAACAAAACCAATTTTTCGTATTCGATACCACTTCTCGAATTGCATTTCCTGGCAAGGTATAAGCGGTATTTAGATGAAAATACCAATGTCGTGAATAAAAAAATTTGACAGTTAAATTATACTCACTTCCATAGATCTTAGATTTCAGTATTGACAAAGCTGGATTTCCCCCTAAATTCATTTTTTGAGGTGCATAAAACAACCAAACTTGTCCTACTAACTGCAATTTACGTATAGGGGCTATCGACAATTGCAAACGGTGAGAAATCTCATTACTATTTTGTACAATTTTATACATATTTGAGCCTTGTACCCATTGTTCTCCATTCCCTCCCGTATAAAGCGCATCCCAACGATTATACGATTTAGTATTTGGATTGTCGCCCGAAAAAGTAGCATAGCGATAACTAAGCATAGGCATGGTTTTAGTGGTAGCAAAACGCCATCCTATTTCTCCATAATAGGCCCAAGCACTCATTTTAAAATTGGCATTTCGTTCGTATGCTCCTTCAGCTTTAAAAAAAAATCCCCCTTTTCCAATGGGTGCATTCCGAAATATCCGAAGATTATACACTTGAAGTCCATCTCGCGTATGCACGGTACCATCGGGCAAATAATATCGATACGTCGATTGAGGCACCTGCAAAAAACTAGCAGCAATCAGCATTCTATCTTTATTTCCAAGTTCCAAATTAAGTCCATTGATAAGCGTATGACTATTCAAAATAGGCAATTCATTGGGTTTGAATCTAAAAATTTGAAAAGCAAGCCGATCCCAGGCAAAACCCGCTTGAAAAATATTTTGCGCAGCCCATCTTGGATTTAATTGTAAAGCCGCTTTATTATCTCCATTCATAGAGGTATTCACTATCAAAAAACCATCTCCCAATGTAAATTGCTTACGCCCATACAATATATTGTAATAATACAAATGTCCACCTTTGGTTCTACCAGAGGAAATAAAACCACCATAAGCCTCTTCGATATCACCATAAAAACGAGCTTTATTCGTAAAGAGTTCTGGACCTACCGAAAATGACACCAAATAATTGATCCCTCCATACATACTTAAATTTATTTTAGGAAAAATTTTCACAACCCCATAGAAACCTAAAGAAGCAAACCCTTCTAACCAAGCCGCATAGCCTGCCCCTTGAGGATGGTGGACTAAGGGATTTCCATCCAACAGTGAAGTTGGCTGCGCAAACCAAGCGTTATTGTTGGTATAAAGCATTTCTGCACTAGCAAATTTAGTGGTTATAAATGCACGCTCACTACTGTAAATTACAGGAAAAGAACGGATATTTTTAAATATATTTTCATTTTTGCTCACCTTAGAAGTATCCGAAAACAAGCGTACTCTCAAAATGACCTCTACCCCATTGTCCGTAAATGGCATTAAATTCAGTTCCGCATTTTCGACAAAACTCAACAATTTAACTTGAGAAACATAATATAGGGCCATAAAAGCCGAATATTGCGTTTGCGGATACAATTTAAAAGCCCGTTCTACTTTTTGCATACATTCATTAGCTATCAAGGTATCTGAAGGCAATTGTGCAAAGTCAAATTTTATAGATTGAATTCTATATCCTTCATAAATAGACAAAGGATTATTACTTTGCCCAAATGTGCAAACGCTAATAAGTATGAACAAAGCAAGAAAAATCTTGTTTTTCATATATGTAAAATTCTATTAAAAATCGGTCCAACCACCATCTGTCGACATCACAGTACCCGTTACAGCAGAGGCTTCATCCGACAAAAGATACAAAATTGTAGAAGCTTGCTCCCAAGGAAAAGCGCCTCTATGTTCAGAATCGCAATATTTTAATAAACTTTGTGTTTTTAAGGCTCCCATACCAAAGCCCTCGCCTGCACTCACCGATGCTTTTACAAATTCTTCGGCTCGTTCCACCATAGGAGTTAGCGTTTCAGCCATATTCACTGAATTGACCCGAATGCCGTAAGGAGCATAGTCGATGGCCGCATTACGCACCAATCCATTCACGGCAAATTTACTGGAAACGTATGCGGGATTGCCCGATAGACCAATCATTCCAGCAATAGATCCAACCACGACAATAGCCCCTCCATTATCTTGTTTTAGAAATTGCTTGAGCGTGGAACGCATCGACTTAAAAGTCCCCATTGCATTGGTCGCAAAAACATTATTCCAATATTCATTGGTAGCTTCCGTTATGATTGCAGGCATCAATTTACGTTGATCTTGATCCCATTTGAAAGGCGTACCCGAATACGTACCATCCATAACCCCCGCATTTAGACAAGCATAGTCTATTTTGCCATATTTAGCCACTGCCGCGAGAATCATTTGGTCGCAATCCTCATCTTTTTGAATATTTCCTTTTACAAAAATGGCATGATAACCCGCTTTAGTTAAAGAATCTGCCACCAATTGCCCCTCGGAAAGCCAATCCATAATCACCACATTAGCCCCTTCCTTTGCGGCGCGCATAGCCGTCCATTTACCTATACCTCGCGCACCTCCTGTAATTAAAATAGTTTTCCCTTTAAAACGATTGGGAATAAAATAATCTTTATCCAAACGATGGATATCTCTTTTTTTAGGTTTGATCGATTCTTGAGAAAAAGAAGGAAATACAATCATTATTGCCAAAGCAATAAAAACAAGCGATTTTGTTTTCATAATACGTAAAGTTATGGTTAGTATTTAGGTTTATTCTGTTATACATACGCTTAAATATGTATAAGTAAGTGGCACAAAGTTACGCATTATTTGGAATTTATCAAGTTTTTTTTGTACACAATAAAACTATTTTTTAGCCCACACACATAACTAGAAATAGTACGTATTTTGAAGATAAATAAATCTTTGAAAAAAAATATGAAATTAAAAAAATATGATTATATTTGCGAAAATATTCCTTAGACCTTTTATATCGTTCTTTACTTACTAACCTAACACCAATAAACAATGAAAACAAAAATTCTCTTTTTGTTTTGTGTCGTAACTTTTCCTTTTGTTACAGAGGCACAAATAGAACATGTCAACTACAAATTCCCAGACACGAATAAAACTTTTAATTTTATATTCGGTCAAAAGCATCAAGACACCGCTATGATACGAATACTTTTAGAAAATGCACCTCAAAATTTTAATGCACCAGGGGCAGGTCGTTTTGCTATTGTAGGTAATCAAAAAAAGTTTTATCTCAGTTTAAGTGGGTACGTGAAAGGGACCCTTTCATACGATTGGAAAAATCCCATTGTCAACAACCATGCATTTATTACGAGTTTCATTCCCATGGATCAAACTCCTGGCAATGAAGGTTTGGTTCAATTGGGTGCTCAAACCAGTACCCTCGCCATCAATTTTGTGGGACTTCCTGGCACCAAACACCAAATAGGAGCCTATTTCAATATCAATTTTTCCAATACTAATTATGCCCCCGCCATAATAAATGCCTACGCCACGTATTTTGGGTTTAAAATAGGAATGGCCTTTAGTTTATACACCGATTTGATGGCAGGGCCGCCAACAATTGATTTTCAAGGTCCAAATTCGTGGACACTTTTACCCAATGCAGTTTTGGATTACGAATACAAGTTTAATAAACATTGGGGCGTGGGGATTGGTATAGAAATGCCCATAGCAAGTTATACCACCAATACAATGACCTATGCCGTCAATCAAAAAGTACCCGATATTCCGGCATACGTACAATATTCGTGGCAGAATGGAAGCAGTTGGATACGTCTTTCGGGTATTATTCGTAATATGCAATATAGGGATGTACTTGCCAAAGAAAACCACAATAATGTAGGATGGGGCGCAAAACTCAGTGGGTCGGCCTTATTGTTCAAAAATTTGACTTCGTTTTATCAAATTGCCTACGGAAGTGGAGCTAGCAGTTATTTTCAAGACTTGTATGGAATGCAAATGGATATGCTTCCCAATCCTCATCACAATGGAAAATTAGCCAATGTCAATTCATGGGGAGCCTATTTGGGTTTGCAATACAATTTCACCAAAGATATTTTTGCATCTTGTACGTACAGCATTGTACAAGCCAATCCCACGCAAGGGTATTACGCTGGAGATTTATATAAATCGGCCCAATATGTAGTAGGCAATGTGTTTTGGAATGTAAATTCTGTGATACAATTGGGATTGGAATATATTTGGGGTGACCGACAAAATATGGATCACAATTACAAAAGCAATAATCGCATACAAACCATGATTCAAGTAAGTTTTTAATCGGTGATTGGGATTACATTTATTCGAAATTATATTTTATTGCATACGATTATACATAAAAATCAATCCACAAAAGAAAATCAATCCACAAAAAGCTTCTACTCAAAATGTAAAACACCAATAAATTTTTATCGAATTTCTACATTACCCAATATAACCGTACCTCGAAGAATAAGGATTTTTTTATTTCCTAGAGTTTCTGAAGATGGGGCTTCAACGAAGGGCAAACGAGAATCTTTGGTATCCGCTAATATTTCTTGGGTTTCAAATATAAGTTTCCAATCTGCAGGTACAAAAATAGTAATCGCGCCCAATACACAATGTAGATCGATAAAAGTTTCGGTATTTTTTAATTTTACTTTTCGCAAATCCAATCTGGTATTCGCAAAAACAGTGCTTATATTCGCCCCTGTAAAATACGTTTCATTGACCAAATGCACTGCATCACTAAATATATTCACCGAATATACAAAACCATCTTTGGTGATATGAATATGTTTCCAATTTTTAATTATAGAATGTTGATAACGTCCAAAAATATGCGAATTCGACGATGCAGAATGGGCATGATGAATGGAATCCTTTTCGGAATGAGCTTGTGAAGAAGCATCAGAATGAGCTTGTGCGTGTGTTGAGTCGGTTTGAAATTGCGATTGTAAATTCGATTGCAATGGAGACTCTACCGAAGAGGAGGTATAAGCTTGAAAAGGTGTTTTTGTTTTTTTAGGTGTAAACAAACGCAACAATAAATACAAACCCAAAGCAATGCAAATCACCGCCCAATACACATGTACACGCGAAATCGCGCCCAAATCCAATCCTAATAAAGGCTCCATAAAATAAAAACCTGTAAACAGAATAATAAAGCCAACAAACCAATGTCGACGAATCATCAATAATAACCCACATAAAATAATCAACGACTGCCAAGAAAGAATAATACACAACATACTCGAACTTAGAACACCTAAGCTACTCAATAACAACAATACGCCAACAATGACAAACAAACTTGCCAAAATATAAGCAAAATAGCCATGATGGATATTTTGTTTGTGTGTTTGAGATGCACTCATAAAAAAAATATTATAAGATTAAGGAAGCAAAGATAAAGATTGCTACCCTAATACACAAATTATTTAACATTCTATTTCTTATTTTTTTTCCCAACATTTTAAATGTTTCGCAAAAAAATTGTACCTTTGCATCTTTTGTACAATATCGATTTACATATATATTTAAAATAAGATAGGATTAAGATGAGTGAAAACATTAGAAACATTGCTATTATTGCCCACGTTGACCACGGTAAAACAACTCTCGTTGACCGTATTTTGCACCAAGTAAAACTTTTTAGAGACAATCAAGAAGTTCAAGATTTATTATTAGACAACAATGATCTGGAGCGTGAGCGCGGCATTACCATTTTGGCAAAAAATGTTTCTGTTCGTTACAAAGATGTTAAAATAAATATTATTGATACGCCAGGACACGCAGATTTTGGAGGCGAAGTAGAGCGTGTTTTAAATATGGCTGACGGTGTATTATTGGTTGTGGATGCTTTTGAAGGTCCCATGCCCCAAACTCGTTTTGTACTTCAAAAAGCCATTGACTTAAATTTAAAACCCATTGTGGTTATCAATAAAGTTGATAAAGAAAACTGCGAACCCGAACTTACGCAAGAGAAAGTATTTGATTTAATGTTCAGCCTAGGGGCTACCGAAGATCAGTTAAATTTCCCAACGGCTTATGGCTCTTCTAAAAACGGTTGGATGTCGGCCGATTGGCGTCAACAAACCGAAGATGTTAGCTATTTATTAGATTTGATTATCGAACATATTCCTGCCCCTAAATGCACGGTGGGCAACACCCAAATGATGATTACCTCCTTAGATTATTCATCTTATATTGGACGTATTGCCGTAGGTCGTCTTACACGTGGCACATTAGAACCAGGACAAAACATTTGCTTAGTAAAAAGAGATGGCTCTATTACAAAACAAAAAATAAAAGAACTATACCGTTTTGAAGGTATGGGCAAAGAAAAAATGAAAACGCCCATTGAAGCAGGTGAAATTTGCGCACTCATGGGCTTGGATAATTTTGATATTGGAGATACCGTGGCCGACTTTGAGAATCCCGAAGCCCTATCCCCTATTTCAGTGGATGAGCCTACCATGAATATGCTATTTACCATCAACAACTCTCCCTTTTTCGGAAAAGAAGGTAAGTTTGTTACCTCTCGTCACATTCGTGAAAGATTAATGAAAGAATTGGAAAAGAATTTAGCACTTCGTATGGAAGATACCGCTTCTCCTGATGCGATGTTAGTGTTTGGACGTGGTATTTTACACCTTTCAATTCTTGTTGAAACTATGCGTAGAGAAGGCTATGAACTCCAATTGGGACAACCACAAGTTATCATCAAAGAAATTGATGGTAAAAAATGTGAACCTATTGAATTTTTGACTATTCACGTACCCGAAAATTTTGCAGGTAAAGTTATTGAATTAGTGACTCAACGTAAGGGAGAAATCTTGACCATAGAAGTTCACGGAGATCGTTCACACATGGAATTTACCATTCCTGCTCGTGGAATTATTGGATTACGTAATAGTGTTTTAACGGCAACTGAAGGCGAAGCTATTATTGCTCACCGTTTCAAAGGTTTTGAACCCTGGAAAGGAGACTTAGGAAATAAACGCAATGGCGCATTAATTGCAATGGAAACAGGAAATGCCTATCCATATTCAATTGATAAGCTTCAAGATCGAGGTTCTTTCTTTATTCTCCCCAATGACGAAGTTTATGCAGGACAAGTAATTGGAGAACATATTCGTCAAGATGATTTGGTTATCAATGTTACTAAAAGTAAAAAATTGACAAATATGCGTGCTTCGGGCTCTGATGACTCCGTTCGCATGATTCCACCTATTCGCTTTTCGTTGGAGGAAGCAATGGAATATATCGGTGAAGATGAATATTTGGAAGTGACCCCTTCTTCTTTACGGATTCGTAAAATCATTTTAAATGAATTGGAACGTAAACGTTCTTCTAAAAAAGTAGAAAATTAAATATAGAGATAAATAAAAAAAGAGGTTGTTGAAAAACAGCCTCTTTTTTTTTGCAATTTGCTATTGAAACCTAGCATTGCTTTATTGTTTATTCTAAAAAATAATCTTAAATAGTCATGCCCCCATCTACCGACAAGGTATGTCCATTGATGTAAGCCGACTCTGAAGAGGCTAAAAATAAATTTGCAAAAGCAATTTCTTCAGGTTGTCCCAAACGATTGGCAGGTACTTTGGCTTTCATTCCAGCCAACACGTCTTCGGGCATTTTAGCCACCATATCCGTAGCAATAAAACCAGGAGCAATGGCATTAACTGTAATTCCTTTACGTCCCAACTCTCTCGCCCAAGTTTTAGTCAAACCAATAAGACCTGCTTTGGTAGCCACATAATTAGATTGTCCAAAATTGCCATACAAAGCAACTACAGAAGAAGTATTGATAATACGTCCATAATTATTTTTAAGCATATATTCGGAAATTACTTTTCCACAATAAAATACGCCTGTCAAATTTACATCAATAACTTGTTGCCACATTTCAGGAGTCATTTTTTTCAATGAACTATCTCGTGTAATTCCTGCATTATTGATCAAAATATCAATAGCGCCAAATTTGTCAAAAACTATTTTGGCAGCCGCTTCTACTTCAGCAAAAACAGAGGTATCCACTTTTTGAAACATCACATTTAATTCTTTGGCTTTTGCTTCGCCTCTTGTGGTATCTCTACCCCAAATAACTACTTTTGCACCCTCTTGTGCAAATAATTTTGCCGTAGCAGCACCAATACCTGCAGTGCCACCTGTGACAATTGCCACCTTGTTTTCTAATCTTTTCATTTGTAAATATATTTTTTATTTTGTTTCCTTACTTATACAAATTGTATATCATTTTTTAATTTGGCAGTACCCACTATACAATCCTTTCCTTGAGCATTTTGCAAAACACATTTAACCACCCCCGTATGTTTTTCGATGTTCACTTCTGTAACTTCAAACAAAGCCACATAAGGTTCATCCACAAATACAGGACCCGTAAATTTCATCTCTTGATACATGTAGATAGTGCCAGCTCCAGGAAAAAGAGTTCCAAAAACTTTTGAAAAAACAGCACCTGACAAAAAACCATGCACAATCGGTCTTTTAAAAATAGTTTTGGCAGCAAAAGCCGCATCTATATGAATTGGATTATTATCTCCTGTAATTCGAGCAAAAGTATCCACATCTTCTTGTTTAAAATTGAGCTCTTGACGGTATTTATCGCCTGTTTTGATCATTTTTTTATATTTTAATGTTTTTATATTCTTGTCTTTCTACTTACTAAAAAACAAATAGAACACAAAAATACAATATTTTTTTAGAAAAGAATAAAAAATCTTACCTTTGTCTAGAACTATTAAAATTAGTTCTGTATGAAACGAGACTGAATGCAACAATTCAAGCCAAAACATGCAAACAAACTCATAGAGTTCTTCAAGATCTATTTACTAAAAATACGAATGTATGAAAACCATTTTACTTTTTTTAAATTTAGTATTTATTTTTTGTTTAGATGCTCAAACAGTCATTGAATTTCAAAGCTATGCCTTGGAAAACGTGACTAAACAACAAATGTGCAAAGCTGATTTTATTAGCCCTTCAACCGCTGACGAAAATCAAATTATAGTGCGCCAAATAATCAAAACAAATTAAAATTTATCTATGTGTCCAATCTGTATTCAAGACGATACGTACTTCATGAGAGAAGCGCTCAAGGAAGCACAAAGAGCCTTTCTAAAGGACGAAATACCCGTAGGGGCTGTTATTGTATGTAATGGAAAAATTATTGGGCGTGGGCACAATTTAACAGAGCAATTGACCGATGTAACTGCGCATGCCGAAATGCAAGCTTTTACAGCTGCGGCTTCATATTTAGGAGGAAAATATTTGGGTTCATGTTGTTTGTATGTAACCTTGGAACCTTGTGTTATGTGTGCAGGAGCAGCTTTTTGGACACAAATAGGACGTATTGTGTATGGAGCTAAAGACGAAAAACGAGGCTATTCAAAAGTTCAACCCGCCATTCTTCATCCGAAAACAGAAGTACTAAGCGGAATATTAGAAGTAGAATGCACCCATTTATTGCAATCTTTTTTTAAGCAAAAACGATAGGTAGAAACTGATTTATTAAAATATTTACAGATGAAAAAAGAAATCAAACTACACTATTTGGAATTTGATGACGAAACCCAATTGAGTAATGTAGATGCCCTGCTATTGAAGCAGGCACAAGAGGCAGCTCAAAATGCGTATGCTCCCTATTCCAAATTTAAAGTAGGCGCAGCCATATTGCTCGACAATGGGCAAATTGTAAAAGGCAATAATCAAGAAAACATCGCATATCCTTCGGGTCTCTGTGCCGAAAGAGTGGCTCTTTTTGCTGCTAAAGCCAATTATCCAACACAAACAATTCAAACCCTTGCTATATGCGCAATTTATGCCGACAAGATATTGAGTTCACCTATTTTTCCTTGTGGAAGTTGTTTACAAGTATTGAGAGAATATCAAAAATTATCAGATCACAAAATTCGCATTCTTTTACAAGGCATGCGGGGAAAAGTTATGATTTTTGAAGGTGTTGAAAATTTACTACCTTTTGGATTTTAAGTATTCTTTTGCCACCTCTTGTTAATTTTACTACTTCTTTGTTAAAAATTCTTAATTTTCAAGTCTTTCCTTTCTTTTTTGGGCTAGCTTTGCAAAAAACAGTCCGATGCAAATACACGAAATAGCCCTTAGCCTCTGTCATGGAATAGGTGCACAAACCGCAAAAAAATTATTGAACGAAATAGGCGAAGCCGAAGCTATTTTTGCAGAAAGCAAAGAAGCTATACAGAAAATCAAAGGTATTGCTACGGGAGTTTGGGGGTTTTTACATGCCCAAAGCACCTTTCAATTAGCCGAAAAAGAATTAGCAATTATGAATGAAAACGGTATTGAAAGCATATTTTATACCGCAGCTAATTTTCCACAAAGGCTCAAAGAATGCAACGATAGTCCCATTCTTCTATTCAAAAAAGGCACTATGGATTTGAATATGCCTAAAACTATTGCGATTGTGGGCACACGTAGAGCAAGTCGTTATGGAATTGAACAGACGCATCAATTAATAGGCGAATTACAACATGACGGGGTGGCGATTCTTAGTGGTTTAGCGTATGGGATTGATACGCAAGCCCATCTTTCTGCATTAGATTATCATTTACCCACAGCCTGTATATTAGGCCATGGCTTCGATCATATTTACCCTCCTGAAAACACAAACTTGGCCCATCGTATTTTAGAAGAAGAGGGGGCATGGATCAGTGAATATCCATGGCACACCCCTGTACTCCCAGGTCTTTTTCCGAGAAG
>JAVVPL010000015.1:14675-27187 GCA_036655775.1 Bacteroidales bacterium
GGGTTGTCCGATGCAGTTGTGGTCATTGAAGCCTCAAATAAAGGGGGCGCCCTAATCACTGCTCGCATTGCAAATTCTTATAATCGAGACGTATTTGCCATTCCAGGACGTAATAATGAATATTATTCACAAGGATGTAATAGCTTAATTAAACAGAACCAAGCCGTTTTATTGCAAAATGCCAATGATATTCGCGACTATATGCAATGGGAGTTATACCAAACACCCAATAATTCTAAAAAACGAAATCTACATACCCAATTAACACTAGAGCAAAATGTTATATTGGAAAATATTCGTTTAGAAAACCCCCTAGACGTAGAAACTTTAAGCAAACGTGTCAAAAAAAGTATAGCTGAACTATATGCCTATTTGTTTGCCTTAGAAATGATGGGGCTCATCGAAGGAATCCCAGGAAATAGATATAGACTCAAAGCGGAAATGCCAATACCCAAACCTGCTCAGCAATCGTAAAAAATTGAAAATTTGAATGACAGGTTCTAAAAACAAAAAGAGGTTATCGTGAATGATAACCTCTTTTATTGTATTACTTAGGGGATTGCCCGTATACAATTGTATTTATTCTGATAAAAAGCGTTCGGCTTCAATCGCAGCCATACAACCAGTACCCGCAGAAGTAATTGCTTGACGATAATGTAAATCTTGTACATCTCCCGCTGCAAAAACACCAGGCACTGACGTACGAGCAGAACCTGGAACCGTTTTAATATATCCTGCATCATGCAATTCCAATTGTCCTTTAAATACGGCTGTATTAGGCGTATGTCCAATGGCTACAAAGCAACCCGTTACTTCTATTTTCTTTTGTTCACCAGTATCGGAATGTGTCAATAAAATACCATTCACACCCGAATCATCGCCTAGAATCTCCAAAGGTTTATGCTTCCATATAATTTCTATTTTGGGATTTTCCATTACTCGTTTTTGCATCGCTTTAGAAGCACGTAATTCATCACGACGTACAATCAAATATACCTTACTACACAAATTAGCTAAATAAGAAGCCTCTTCGGTAGCTGTATCCCCCCCCCCAACAACAGCTACTTCTTGGTTTTTGTAAAAGAATCCATCACAGGTAGCACAAGCGGAAACCCCTTGTCCATTGTATTTTTTTTCAGATTCTAAACCCATCCAATTTGCCGATGCACCCGTAGCTATAATAACCGTTTCTGCAAGTATTTCTTGCTTATCGTCGATAGTTATTTTGAACGGACGTTTTGAAAAATCCACTTTAGTTACAATACCAGTCCGAATATCCGCATTAAAACGAAGTGCTTGTTTACGCATATCTTCCATCATTTCCGTACCCGTCACTCCTTGAGGATACCCTGGAAAATTTTCTACTTCGGTGGTAATTGTCAATTGTCCACCAGGTTGAATTCCTTGATATAAAACTGGTTTTAAATCCGCACGAGAAGCATAAATAGCAGCGGTATAACCGGCAGGCCCAGAGCCTATGATCAAACATTTTGTAGTTTCCATTTTAATTTTTTTTAAATTTATATCTTTTTATTTATTTCGTCAAAAGGGTATAGATTTGCAACACCAAAGGATAAATAGAACGTGCAAATAAATAAACGCCAAAAGCACCTAATATTACACCCACAACGCGATTGATCACTTTGATTGTATGTTGTTGTACATATACTTTTAATTGATGAGCTATATATGCTTTGCCCACATCCGTCAAAAAAATCGTGAGTAAGGACATAGAAAAAAATAAGACCACCGCCCAATGATGCAAACCCGTATCGGTAGTATATTGTGAAGAAATAACCCCAACCCAAAAAAACCAAAATAACCAAGTAGCAGGATTAGCCATATTCATAAAAAAACCTTTTATGTAATAGGTCCATTGCGAAGGTAATTGAATGACTGCGGCAGGATCCAATTCTTCCATAAAATTTACTTTTTTTCTAAATGTATAAATGCCGATACCAACCAAAATGAGGCCGCCAATTACGCCCACTATATCTTTAGCATTCGGTGTAGAAAACAAACTTGCCGCACCAAAAAAAGAAATCGATACCAATAAAAAATCACTAGTAATAACCCCTAAGGCCAAACGTACCGCCGAAGGAAAACCTCGTTCAATACTCGTTTGTAATAAGGCGAAAAAAGCAGGTCCTAGCATAATAGCTAAACCTAAACCTAATACAATGCCTTCTAAGCAAATTCGCAAAACCAACATATCTTAATTCTTCTCTTTTTGTATTGTTTGTAAATAGTGTACCCATTCCTCGGCTTTTTCGCCTTTAAGAACGCGTGGAAATTTATTTTGCGCACCTTCTTTTCCATGTAATCGCATATAATCATAAAATACATTCACGGGTAAAATTTCAACGGTAATATCACGAATAGCTTCCAATCGTTCCACTCTATAATCGTCATTGAGGCGTTTGAGATGTTCATCTATCCGATGGGCAGCATCCTTTGCATCCCAATCACCTTCTACGCCCAAAAACCAACGATGCGCAAACATTCCTTTGTGTTCAACCCCCATTACGGTGTACTCTTTAATACTCATTCCTTTTTCGTCACCCAAATCACGAATGGCTTGATTCATATTATCCACCGACAAATGTTCTCCACAAATACTTAAAAAAGATTTTGTGCGCCCAGTTATAATAATTTCATTTCTTTCTTTAGAGGTAAATTTAACAGTATCACCTATCAAATAACGCCATGCACCCGAACAAGTAGAAATTAAAATAGCATATTCCACATTTTCTTCCACTTCATCTATAAATAAGGTTTTGGCAGTATCAAGCAAATTGCCATTCGTATCAAAATTATCAAAATGGTAGGGTACAAATTCAAAAAAGATTCCATTATCTAGAACCAATTCCATTGCATTTACATTGGGTCGATTTTGGAAAGCTAAAAAACCTTCCGAGGCTAAATACGTTTCCATATAAGCCAAGGGATGTGCTAAGAGTTTTTCAAAACTTTTTTTGTAGGGTTCAAACGACACCCCTCCATGTACATAGATAGCTAAATTGGGCCATATATCATGTATATTGTTAAGATGGTAGCGTTCTATAATTTTTTCCAATAAAATTTGGAGCCAAGCAGGCACACCCACTATAGCTGAAATATCCCATTCTGGTGCTTTTTGAATAATCTCTTCCAACTTTGTGGCCCAATCTCTTTCTTTTGAAATTCTACTACCAGGTTTATAAAAATGCTCAAACCAAAATGGCAAATTCCCCGTAGTTATTCCTGATAAATCGCCCGCATAATACGTCCCATTATATTGTAAATGTGTACTACCACCAAGCATTAGTGCCCCTTTTTCATAAATTTCGTTAGGAAAATCATACTTTGCCAATGAAAATAACTGACGCATACTTGTTTTACGAATTGCGCCAATCATATCTGTAGTAACAGGGATATACTTACTCGAAGCTTCCGAAGTACCCGAACTCAAAGCAAAATATTTTATTTTTCCTGGCCATGCTACAAAAGTTTCACCTTGTAATGCACGATACCACCATTGCGTAAACATTTTATTATAATCATGCGTAGGCACCGTTTGACGAAAAGTTTCTCGAAAATCTCTTTGTTTTAGAATAGATTTAAAATCATAGGTTTCTCCAAAATGAGTTTCACTTGCTTTCAACAATAATTTTTTAAGTTCTTTATTTTGTGCAGCTTTAGGATTATTAATATGAAAATAATTGAGTAAAGAAACTTTGCCCCTCAATTCTACTGCACTTTTTAAGATTGAACCAAAAATTGGGTATTTTTTAACTGCCATAATTTTACTGTTAAATAAGTAGCAAATGTACGCAAAATTTTTTGTATTTTTGTAAAAAAAACAAGGAATGCATAAAAAAGGAATTGACATTCGCATCAATGCTATATTGATTTTTATTGCCGCTCTTATTATTATTGCCACACTTTGGTATTCTAGGGTTTTATTAACCAAGATCTCTGCCGATGAACGTTTAAAAGTACGCAATTGGGCGGCTGCGATGCAAAGGCAAGGTGAAATGGTAGATTATGTACGTAGTTTCTTTTCCAATCTTGAAATTGAAGAACGTAAATATGCCACCATTTGGTGTTATGCTTATGAGCGCCTACTCTCTTCGAGTACCGACCCTACCGAATTTGATTATTATATTAAAATCATTTCGGAAAACAAAAACATTCCTTTTGTCCTTGTCGATAAACAATTTCGCATTATTGATTCTAGAGATCCTGAAATTAATCCCCGAAAAGATAAATATTTACGAGGCGATTTACGCGATTCTTATATTCGTAACGAACCTATCGAAGTGGGTGCCGAAGGCTCTACCTATTATTTTTATTACAAACCCTCCAAACTTTTTGGAGAATTGAAACAACTTCTAGATGGTTTGTCCAATTCTTTTATTTTGGAGGTGGTTGATAATACCGTATCAATTCCTGTAATTATCACCGATAGTAGCCGCACACGCATATTACATTATGGAAATATTGACGACAAACAATTCTACTCTCAAGAAGATATTAAGCATCTAATTAGTAGAATGGAACATGCAAATAAACCCATAGAAATTTATGGCTTAGATAGAACCAAAAACTATATTTATTACGAAAGTTCTTCTTTATTAACCAATTTAAATTATCTGCCTTTTGCTTTATTTTTATCGTTAATCATTTTAATTACCGCCATTGTTTTAGTTTACGGATTGAGCCGTCGAGCGGAACAAAATCAAGTATGGTTAGGAATGTCTAAAGAAACTGCCCATCAATTGGGAACGCCTCTATCCTCCTTGCTAGCTTGGGTCGAATATTATAAATTAAAACGAGAAACTCCCGTGAGTTTGTCCGATTTGGACGAAATAGAAAAAGATGTAATTCGTTTACAAACCATAGCTCAACGTTTTTCAAAAATTGGTTCTGTACCCGAACTCAAAAGTGAAAACGTAGTACAAGTAGTCTATCACTCGGTTTCATATATTCAAGCGCGCACCTCAAAACGCATTCAATATCATATCAATGTATCGTCCAATCAAGTAATTCTTTTAAATTTGAATGCCTATCTATTTGAGTGGGTCATTGAAAATATTTGTAAAAATGCAGTCAATGCCATTGGTGACAATGCAGGGAATGTGTTTATTTGTTTGTCAGAGACAGATAAAAATGTAATTATTGATATTCAAGATACGGGCAAAGGCTTAGCGAAATCAATGTTTAAAAAGATTTTTGAACCTGGATTTACCACCAAACAAAGAGGCTGGGGACTCGGCTTAGCCCTCTGCAAGCGGATTGTTTGTGAATATCATAAGGGCAAAATTTTTGTAAAGAATTCTGTAATTGGACAAGGCACCACCTTCCGTATTATATTGAATAAATAAATATGGCTGGCATTTACATTCATATTCCTTTTTGCACGCGGAAATGCTATTATTGTGCATTCTATTCTACGGCTGACACCCATTTAAAAAAGGAATACATCCAATGTATAAAAAAAGAACTTTTAATACGCAAAAACTATATAGGCACCGACTTTATTGAAACTATCTATATTGGTGGTGGCACTCCATCTTTATTACAGATCGAAGAGATTGTTTCTTTATTTGAAGGAATTGCTCGTACATTTTCCTTGGAACATTTACAAGAATGTACCTTTGAAATGAATCCAGAAAGCGTAACTAAAACTTTTTTAAACGATTTGCATACACATACCCCTATCAATAGGCTAAGCATGGGGGTACAATCCTTTTTTGAAGAAGATTTGTGTTTATTAAATCGGAAACATACAGCACAAGAGGCTTTCTTAGCTATTGAAAATGCAAAAAAATGTGGATTCGACAATTTATCCATTGATTTGATATATGGAATTCCCTCACTCACCCAAACACACTGGCAAAAGAATTTAAATTATTTTTTCAATTTTGATATTCCACATCTTTCGGCTTATGCCCTAACAGTGGAAGAAAATTCTATTTTAGAAAAGATGATTGCCAATGGAAAATATCCCAAGGTGGATGAAACCCATATATTACAACATTATGCAATCTTACAAGAAGAAATTGAGAAAAAAGGCTATCAAAATTATGAAACCTCCAATTATAGTAAAGTTGGACAATATGCACTACACAACACCAATTATTGGAAAATGAAAAAATATCTAGGATTAGGTGCCGCAGCCCATTCCTACAATGGGAATAGTAGAGAATGGAATGTAAGTGATGTGGAAAAATATATTGTGGGAACAAACCAAAGCTACAAAGAACAATTACAAAACACCTCTCCACAAACAGGAAGAAATTATTTTTTACAAGAGAAAGAAGAACTGAGTGTAAATGATCGGTTGAATGAATACATTATGACAGGACTTCGCACGATGTGGGGAGTGGAAAAAAAAATCCTTATCAAGGAATTCGGGAAACAAATGCACGATATATTTGCTCTTAAAGTACAAAAATTTATACATGCCGATTTGATGTTTGAAAATGAAAACGCTTGGATATTGAAGGGGGATGGCAAATTAAGGGCCGATGGCGTGGCAAGAGATTTGTTTTTTCTTTAAGATTTCACGAATTTCATTTACCCTTGGTTCTAACGCATTACAGATTTTTAGCTGTAATTTTGTCCGACTTGTGGGGGGGAACATTAAGGTATTTTCTTAAACTTAGTCCCAAACCAAATTTTATAGGAAATCATGGGCATGATGGAAAAGAGGCTTAATTGGTACAAGACCATTGGACTAAATTCTTCTGTTCTGGGGTTATACGTACTAAATATTCCAGCATTTACATTGTCTGGACTATCGTAATAATAGAAATAAGGATTCTGTCTATTATAGGCATTATAGATGCCAAAAGTCCATTCAGTTTTATTATGACGTTTTTTGGTGTATTTTTGGTACTTGAAAGCAAAGTCTAAGCGATGGTATGCACGCATACGTCCACTATTTTTATCCCCGTAAATTAAAATTTCATATGGTAAATATTCTCCTGTCTCGGGATTCACATCAATCCCATTATGCCTCCCTATCACAGGTGTAAAAGGTATACCACTTTGATATTGCCAGGTAGCACCAACGCTCCATTTTTCTGAAATTTGATATCCTACACTTAAAGACACAATATGCGGAGAATCAAAATCAAAAGCATAGCTTTTTCCTCCGTTAATATTGTCAAATTGTCGAGTCGATTTTGATAATGAATAGCCTACAAAACCCGTCCATTTTCCTTTTTGTTTTTTGAAAATTAATTCAAAACCCTTGGCAATTCCTCGGCCTCCTGTTTCTAACTTTTCTCTCCAATACATATCACCCGAAGAATAGCTATAGCCTTCTTTGTAAGTGGTTAAATGGTCTAAGGTTTTGTAATATACATTGGCTTCAATGGCAAACATTTCTTGCTTGAAATCCATACTCCAACCCAAGGAGATTTGATGAGAAAAAGAAATAGGAATGCCTTTGCCCGAAGGAATGTAAATTTCATTTGATGTGAGGCTGCCCGTATTATAAATTAATTGTGCATTTTGACTCACTCTCATATAACTCACGTTTAAGGTATTATGCCTTCTAAAATTGTAACTTATACTCACGCGTGGCTCTAATGAAAAATTGCAAATTTCATTATTTGTATAATTAACCAAGCGTAACCCAATATCGGCATCCAATTTCTTGAAAAATTGAAGTTTGTTAGAAAGATAAATGGCAGATTCAAAAGCATCACTTTTGTCAATGGCATTCTTATCTGCTTTTAGGGTACTTTCAAATTGGGAAGGAACAAATTTTAAATAAGAAAATTTTAGCCCAAAATCAAGATTCCAATTATTACTTATTAAATAATTAGCATCCGATCGTAAAGAAACATCTTGAACACTTGAACGCATTTTATAACTATTTCTTTTAATTTCTTCTCCCGTAATTTCATCCTCCAATCGTATCAAGGTACTATTCTTCAATCGATAGGAAGTATAAGAAAGCGTGTTTTTGATAAATAAATTGGAGGAAGATATATAACTCCAATCGGCCGCCGCAAGCCAATTACCCCATATATTACTCACCCGAGTTTGATTTTTTCTACCTATTTTGGGAAGTATAGCCAAATAATCATCGCCCTGATAAATATTAAAATGCAAACTATGTTTACGATTGGGGCTCCAAGAAAATTTGCCATTTATATCATGAAAACCGTAAGTTAAAAACAGATCCGATTTACTATCAAGTCCACCCGTAGCACATATATAAAATAAATCAATTAAAGTCTTCCGACCCGTAATAATAAAACTAGAATTTTTTAATTTTGTAGGACCTTCTATAGAAAAAGATATATCAGAAAGTCCCACACTTAACGATCCGTTCAATTCCGATTTATCGCCTTCTTTTTGTGATATATTAATGATAGAAGATAATCGCTCTCCATATTTTGCAGGAAAAGATCCTTTGTACACCTCCACATCGCTAATCATATCGGTATTAAAGACTGACATGTAGCCTCCAATATGATGCACATAAATTAAAGGCGTATTATCCAATAGGTATAGATTTTCTCCTGGATTTCCTCCTCTGACAAGGGTCACACTCGACATTTCGCTTTGGGATCGAATACCAGGTTGAAGTTGTAAGGCTTTCAACACATCAGGTTTTCCTGTCAAGTTAGGAATATTTATAATTTCGTTTACACTTAAAGTGGCTATATTGAAAGATTTGCGAGCTTGTTTTGCCACAACTTCAACGCCATCCAAAATTTCCGCCCCTGGCATTAGTAAAACTTCAATCAATGTGTCTGAAGTCATAGATACTTTTAAAATTTTTGAATTATAGCCAATATATGAAAATCTTAAATTGGCAGGAGATTTTGTAATGAGAGAAAACTGGCCTTGTTTATCGCTTACTGTACCCGTTTTAAGATCTAAATCCCAAACAGTCGTTCCTATCAAACGCTCTCCTGAAGTTGCATTTTTGACAATACCAGATAGACGTTTTTGTCCAAAAGAAGAAGATAAAGTCATCAAAAGTAGTATAATACAAAATATTTTTTTTTGCTCGAATTGCATAGATAAATAAATTTGATAAAATGAAGGTGCGAAATTCATATACTTACTATTTTCTAAAATACGATACTATTTTCCCTCTGGGAAAATAGTATCGTATTTGTCAACCGAATAGGCTCCTACAAGGCCATAGCCTCCTGGAATATTAGAAAATAGTTGGTAATTACTGTATACTTCCCCAATGCTACTTTCCGTGCGTCCTCTTTCATATAGATAAGCCGATTTCAAATAGTGATAATAAGCAGAATCTATGCTTTGCAGTTCTATGGACAAAGGACATAGAACATTCTTAAATACTCCATTTATTCTTTTGAGTCCACGATTACCATCGTATTCTATATACATAGTATATACACTTTCTTTTATTTTTTCATTGCTGAACACCAATATAGGTAAACTTTCGTTCAAAAGAATAGGATCACTTATATTGATAATCTGCACAGGGGATTTTTTTAAAGGACGTGGTGGTGGAATCTCAGAGTTTTCAGAGTACTCTGAGTAGTCATAATAGCTATTCCAAGAGTCCGCCCGGATTTGAAAATATTCTTTTTTAGTAGGATCCGTAGTAAATGTGATTTTAAATGCAGGGCAAGTATAACCGTCATTATTCACACCTGCCTCATTGATATGTATAATATTTACTATTTTTTCTTGTGGCGGCGGACTAGCCTTTAGTATTTTTTTATCAAAATCTTTAATTTCAATTTCTAAAATATATTGTTTGCCTTGTTTTGCAAACATAGAAGACTTATACATCCCCTTGCCAACAGAGGGGATCACTTCTATAAAACGCTCCTCTTCAAATAGTTTTATAATAGCATTATCAAAGCCCTCCAGAGGAGTTTTGTCTAATTTTTTGGTTAGAGAAACATAGACTTGAATAGGCACTCCATCTATAAACAGACTATTGACTACTGGTTTTTCCGCAAAATCAGGAAATTCCTCTTGCACTATTTTAGTGCAAGAAGAACAAATTAAAAATACAATTAGTATTAAAAATATATTTTTTCCCATTTGTGTTATTGTGCAATGCGATTAAAATTGGTACTAAATTATATCATATTACAACAATAGTTAAAAGTATGATTAATAGTTAAATATTTTTTCTACACAATCCGTTTTATCATTGGTTGCAAGTATATAAAGAGCTTGGAACGAAGGAGCGTAATAAGTATTGCTTAATTGACGATTATTGAAAATAAAACTTCCCTCAATCACTCTTTCATCATTGAGTGAAACCACTTTCGAATCACCCCAATAACCCCATGTTCCTGCATCCGCTCTGTATGAATTTACACGAACTCGCAAATCCATACTGATGTTAGCCTTTCTCCAATACCATATTCCTAAAACTTTTGTATATGGACGAACGACATACTCAACACTTTCAAGAAAATCTAGACCTGTATTTTGAATGTATCCTATGGTAACTCTCACGTGAAGACTTTCTTTTTTACTACCATTAAAACCATGTTCAAGAAACGATGTATTAGTAAAATGATCACTATTTACGCAAGTATTCTTAGAGGATGACAATTGTTTATTTTGCGAATAAAATACTAAAATATCTGGAGATGATAAAAGGCTAGTATTTAAATTAGATTCTGTAATTTGATTAAGTATTTCTCTGTTTTTTGTGGACGTTTTAATAACAGTTTCTTCGAAAATTTTATAAACCTCATTTCCTACTTGAAATAGTTTTGATTTATTTGCTAAATATCTATACTTGTTTTTGTAATTAATTGGTTCTAAAATTTTTTCATCATTTTCGGTCACAACTTGTAAATATTCTTTATTGGTATATACAAATGCAAATAAATCTTCTTCCGTCTTAAAATTTTCAGGAATACAGGCATAATATACTTCATCACAAGCAATTCCAAAAGAAGAGAAACTTTTTTGCTTTTCCCAAACTTTCCGAGTTTCTGTATTCATTGACAGAACTAAGTTTGCTGCTTTTTCAAGTTCGTCAACATCTTTAAATACAAGCATTTGAGAAGAATCTTTAGATGATGTATCATTTAAAAGGGGGGTGTCACTAATATCCTTTGAACAGGATAATAAAAAAATAGATAATAAAAAAATGAATAATGTTTGTTTTTTCATAATAATTTATATTTAGGATTAATATTTTGTTACAATAATATTAGAAGTAGAAAACCCTTAAGGTGTTGAAGTCTTTTGTCATTAACCACCATATTCGATCACTCTCATAAATCATAATTTTAGTTGTATTTAAACATTCTTTAGAATTTTGAACTCATGAGAAAATAGAGCCTACAGCAAAAGAGAGTATGTAAAAACAAAAAAGTAGTTTTGTTTTATGATATATTGTTTTTTTATTTTTACGATGGACGTTTTGGCACAAATGTATTATATTTATTAAAAAAATAAATCAAGCACCTGCAATTTCTTGCAAGTGCTTGATTTTATGTGACCTCGGAAGGATTCAAACCTTCAACCTTCTGATCCGTAGTCAGATACTCTATTCAGTTGAGCTACGAGGCCGTTTTCGGACTGCAAAATTACACTTATTTTTATAATATTCCTAATATTTTGCATTTTTATTTACACTTTTCATCTTCCATTGTCAAATCTTTTATATTGAACTCGATACAAGAATACCTTTTAATTTCATTTTCAAAAAGATATCTATGACCTAAGTAATAGGAACTGAATTTAAAGATTTATAAAAGCAAGCAATGTAAAATTAAACTTTTTGTCTTTGCATTTGTCTAAATTATTTCCAAAATAAATGTAATTTTGCAAACACAATTTGAAAATAATCTTATGACGACAAGAAATCAATTTCTTTTCAGCCTTTTTTATCTATCTTTTTTTTTATTTGTATTTTCAAGCGTTCCGTTAAGAGCGCAAGATAATACAAATATACATCCTAATGGAAATTCTCACCCAACTGTAATTAATAAATTAGGAAAAATAAGTGGGAAGGTATTGGATCAAAGCAATGGCTATATAATGGAATATGTCAACATTATAGTAATAGATGCAAAGACAAAAAACATGCTTGGAGGCACAATTACCAATGCAAAAGGAGAATTTACAATTGAAGAACTTCCGTATGGGAGTTTCATTGTCAAAATTAGTTATATTGGCTTTAGCGAATTTCAATCAGCGGTATTTACGCTAACACCTAAAAATCCCATTTTCAAATTGTCCCCTGTTTCACTAGTTCCGAACGCAACTACCCTAGCCGCTGTAGAAGTAGTGGGACAAAAAAGAGTAATGGAATATACGCTCGACAAAAAAGTAATCAATGTAGAACAAAACTTAGTCAGCGATGGAGGAACCGCAGTAGATATTTTACAAAATGTACCTGCTGTTAGTGTGGATGCGGATGGCAATGTATCTATGAAAGGAAGTAGCAATATTACTATTTTAATTGATGGGCGACCTGCTGAACTTTCGGGCATGGATTGGACCAACTTGCAGCCAGTAGCATTGAAAGTATTGAAATTATTTCAAAT
>JAVVPL010000016.1:0-5586 GCA_036655775.1 Bacteroidales bacterium
TGTCTCTGTCTCTATCGATGGTGAAACTAAGTTCTGGGGTGAAACCCAAGGTGTCGGTCCCATCCAACCAATATCTAAATTCGTTGTCAGGTTCAGGGATCGCCTTTATTGTAAGATTTGCAAAATGATCAAACGCAATTTGATTGAGTACAGGATCTACACTTCCTTTTGCCCCATTGAGAAGAACAGAAGTGGAAATTTTATAGGAACGCAATGCAAAAACGGCATTGTAAACCAAGTCGGTCGACATATTTACATCTAATTTGGCTTCTGTGGACAAACTTTCGCCTTTAGCATTGGTCCATTTGACAAAAGCATATCCACTATCGGGAATAGCCTGCAGTTGGGCAATTTGACCATATTTGTAATTGCCGTATCCATTTACTTGTCCATGAAGTTGTGTGCCTTGCAAAGTGTAAACGGATTCTGCGAAGGTTGCAATATATTGCTCATCTGAAGTTAGATGACCACTTTTAATTAGCGTATATGGATTTTCTTTTATTTCTTCATACGTACTAGCCTTGACCCAATGTAAAAAATAATAGGCCGCAGGTGCCTCTGCTTTGATGGTATAGCTAGCCGTATCGGCCGCTATAAATATACCTGCACCTTGCAAATTAACTCCACTGACATTAGCCGAAAGACTAATTTGATATTTTTCTTGTTCAAAGACCGCGGTGTACTGTTGAGGACCTTCTACACTAAAGGTAAAATCTTTGGTGTATACTCTATTGCCTAAAACGTCTTCCCAATATAAAAAGCGACAATAAGGAGCTGGCGTAGCCACAATTCGATGTTGTGTAAAATGTTTATAGGTACCTTCCTTGGTAGAATCACCAAATTGACTTGCAGTACCCCAAAGGGTATCTTTACTTTTTACAAAAATAGCATAGGTATTTGTATCAAAACGAGCCAAAATATTACGATCTTGTGTGCTTTTGTAAATGTAATTAATTTCTGTCGAAAACAAATTATTGTATGGCTTCGTAATATAATCTATAAAATGATAACCAAAATCGGGCGTAGCTTCAATTTCAATCATTTCACCATGTGAAGAATAATAATCTTCACCCAATAATTTGCTTGAAAATTTAGCATATCCCCCTTTATCACTACAAATTTGATTGATATAGGTATTTTTAGCAAAATAGGCCTGAATATGCCGTTCATTACAAACCGTAATATTTAAAATAGGGTCGTAGGATAAAAGAGTATCATTTTCTTTCCATGCTACAAGATGGTAGCCTTCGGCAGGTTTGGCCTCCAGGGACAAAGGGGTCCAATTGACATAGTCATATTGAGTATTACCCAATATTTCACCTTTAGTAGGATCTTCTATTCCCAAACTATCATGCACCGTAGTAAATACCTTATAATGTTTATCGATTCCTTTTCCTTTCAAAATAATCAATTCTTCATTGGCGGGATAGGCTTTATCATAAATTCTCAAAGTAGCTAGATCAGAACCTAGGGTATCGGGCATATAGGTAATACGAATTCTTTCACTGGCCGCAATTCCATTAGCCGTAGGAATTTGGTTCATTGAAAATTTAAAATCTGGATTTGGACAATCTAATTGTATGTTTCCATTGATTCCACTTATATTCTCAGCCCAATTCACATTCATTTCATACGTTTGACCTTGATGTAAAAGCACTTCTGCAAAATCCATCACATCGGGTTGGGCATTGATACTTTTGAGTATATAGCTATTATTTTTGAGCGTAATCGTTTGATCGTTGGTGCCACATTTTTCAAATGAAAAACGCAAATAACGAACAGTTTTATCTAAAACCACACTCCCTGCAAAAGTAAAATTTTGCTGTGTGTGATAAATAGTAGTCCAATCATTAAGCCCATTCACCGAAGTTGAAATAGTAAAATTACTCTTACAGATCGCATTGTAGCTACCACCTCCTACAAAATTATAATAAAACCGACCTGGTACATCATGGAAATAATACGTCAAAGTTTTGTCTCCTCCCGAAAATTTAATATCCGAAGGGAAATAATAAGGCAAACTGATTTCATTTTCAAAACTAAAACGAGCTTGTATGATAGTGTCTTTGTTGGGCACAAAAGAAAGGGTGGGCGAAGTACTCAATAATTCTGTGCCTGAATACCAAGCTGCAAATTTGAATAAATTGGATGGCGTGGCGGTGAGTGTGGCAGTTTGTCCTTCTTGATAGGTTTTGGTTCCACTGACAGTTCCTCCTTCTTCAGGATTTGCGTAAACCAAAACATCATACCCTCGGTGACTAAAATTGGCCACTAATTCTCGATTTTGCGTAGCAACAAACGAATAGGATGGCTGCGTACTAACTACAATTCCATTTTCGGTATAATTATCGAAAACATAATATTTATTTATAGGTGTCGCTATCAAATGTACCGAATCGCCATAATTATAAAATGCCTCTCCTTCCACTGTTCCATGATCCGCCATAAGAATATCAACATAATATTTTTTGATAGAAAAATGAGCTTTATAAAGTGCATCCGTTTTGAGTGCAAACGAATAAATAGAATCTTTTGATAAAATCTGGCTTTCTTTATCTTTGCTCCAATGGGAAAAGGTATAGCCAATAGTAGGTGTAGCTATCAAAGTGATGGGGTCTCCGATTGTATACAAACCACCCCCTTGAATAGTACCTCCTACCAAAGGTTCTGCAAGTGTAGCCACTTCTTTGAGTGTGGAGATAAAAAATGCCGTAAGTAGGGTATCGGAGGTAACGTTAAAGGTATATGCCAATTGCGTGCTCAGTATTTGTCCATTGCTTTTCCATGCCACAAAAGCACAATTTGGTTTTACTGAAGCTAAGGCTGTAATTTCCGTATTTATCTTGGTCATTCCAACACTATTGATAGTACCCATTTCTGGATTGGCATTCTGGAGTTGAACCATAAAATAGGACTCCAAAGTAATAGCTATTTCATTGGAATTATTGGTACGAATATCGTTATAAACACCACGCACCACCATATAATACGTTTGATCGGGCGTAAGATTGGAAAAACTAAAAT
Source organism: Bacteroidales bacterium (assembly GCA_036655775.1). Lineage (GTDB taxonomy): Bacteria > Bacteroidota > Bacteroidia > Bacteroidales > P3 > JAVVPL01. Next base: position 3,025 of record JAVVPL010000016.1, read on the forward strand.
TACAATTGTTTTTTGTAGAATACGACTGATAAGACCCTACTGGAACTTTGGTTTCACCTTGTTTTTGATATAAATCAAATTCGTATGTTTGCACAAAATTGGAAGGAGTCCATGCAATTTCAAAACCAGTATTTTGTAAATTCGTTGCCGCCTGCAACACGGGAGGAGTTTGCGCTATACTTTTAGCATGCAAACTTACAATATCCGTATTAGTTTCGTAGTTTTTTTCTTTTATTCTCAAATCGGCATTTAGCGCGCCTATACTTTGCGCTTTATAGCGCAAGCTAATTACTTTTGAACCCGCAAAACCAGGCTGTACCTCTATTTCAGAATTACCCAAAATAGTAATATCTGGATGAGTGGTCGACAATAGAAGGTTGTTGCTCACATTAGAAGCCCAAGAAACTGTAATATTTTTATCTATGGAATCACCCAAAACTTTAGTTCCAAAATCCCAACTATCGACATTGCAATCTATACTTTTATGAATATAAGAACTTGCTTTAAAAAAAGCTTGAGCCGCATTAGTTCCACATTTGTCAAACGTAATTCGTATATATCGAATTGTTTTATCCAAAATTTTGTCGGAGGTAAACGACCAGTCGTTATTTCTATCTTCTAAAGCGGTATAATTGACATTATCCGATGAAACCTCTATTTTTAAATTACTTTTACACCAAGCATTATACGCACCACTTTTATCAAATATATAATGGAATTTTCCTGGCACTTCGGTAAAATGATAGGTTACCGTTTTGTTGCTACTAAAATTTTCATCTGTTGCAAAGGTATGGGGTAAACTTTTTTCATTTGCATAAGCAAAACGCGCATTGAGTGTAAGATCTGCCGTAGGAGTAAATGTATAATTTGCTTGTGTGCTTTTCACTTGAGCAGAATCGTACCAAGCCGAAAAATTGAAGTTCGGCGCAGCCTCCGCTTTGACAAGTGCATTTTGCCCTAAAGCAATAATACCTCCACCACTCACGGTACCTCCTTCGTTGGGCGTTTTTTCTACTTTAACCACAAAACCTTTATGCCTATAATTGGCCACTAAATTGCGATGAGCCGTAAGCACAAAACTAAAGTTGGGATCCGTACTAAGCACCGTTCCATTTTCGGTATAACTTTCAAATACATAATAAGGTTCTGGACTTGCATGTAAGTTTACTTGATCGCCATATAGATACGAGCCCCCACCCTCTACAGTACCATTATTGGAGGTAATGTTGAGCGTATAGGTGTTTTTTCCAAAATAAGCATAATAGGTAACATTGTCTACTACATTCAAATTGTAAAATGTATCCGTTGTAATTTGGGTGCCCCCACTATTGCGCCAATATAAAAAATGATAGCCATAGTTTGCGTTGGCCGTTAAACATACCGATTGGCCAATATTGAACAAACCTGTACCTTCCACCACACCTGCTTCCATAGGCTCAATCTTCGCAGCCACCTCTTTGAGGGTAGATACAAAAGATGCCGTCAAATTTCGATCTTGCGTAACCTCAAAGGTATAGGTGGGATTTGTGCTGACGATGTGCCCGTTTTCTTTCCAAGCCACAAACGCACAATTGGCCTTAGCCGTGGCAATGGCATTGACACTGCTGCCCTTCTTTTTCCAACCGATTGTATTTATATTTCCCATTTCAGGATTTGCATTTCCGAGAGTAATGGTAAAATACGACTCCACGGCAATTTCCACCTCATTAGAATTTGCACTTTTATATGTGGCATTTTTGGATCGCACTACAATATAATATATTTGATCAGGATCCAAGCCTGTAAAATGGAAACTTCGATTGGTAGCTGTTTGGTAATTTTGATAAATACCCACATAAACCTTATTGCCATTTTCTTTTTTGTATAAATCAAATTCGTAAGCATCCGCAAAATTAACTGCCGACCATGCAATATCAAAGCCCGTATTGGTTTTGTTGGTAGCTGCTGACAAAACAGGTGGCGTATGGCCCAAACCAGTACCTGAAAGTAGCACTACTTCTTTATTGTCGGCATAGTTCTGTTCCGTAATAGTCAAGCTAGCCGAACTAGCTCCTTCGGTGCTTGGCTTGTAACGCAACAGCACATTTCTACTGCCCTTATTTCCTGGTGTAAGTGAAATGATATTATTGGAAACATTTTGTATTGTATAGTCGGGATGACTGCTTGACAAAACTAAATTAGCTCCAAGTTGAGCCTCCCAATTGATCACAATCGTTTGTTCTACATAATCTCCAATGGTTTTATTACCCATAGCAAGTGTACGAGAAGGCTTATCGGTAGTAATTGTTTTGGAAACAGAAGTGGCTGCATTGAGTTCATATCCACTATTATTGGGATTCCAACCTGTATGTGCTTTCGTATAAAATTTAATATAACGGTCTTCTTTAGTAAGTGCAATCGTGCCTGAATAGGAATCGTCCGCATCATGATATGCCACCTGCCTATAATTCACTCCATCGGGAGCCACGTAGACCCAAAATTTTCGCGTAGAATTATTATTGATTTGATTATTGGTACCTCCTGTTTTTTTTATAAAATAATAAAACTCACAAGCAGAAGGAT
>JAVVPL010000016.1:5596-27006 GCA_036655775.1 Bacteroidales bacterium
CGGTTTTATCAGAACCTTTACCAGGGGTCATACCCTCCGAAGCAGGAATATGACAAGGAATTTCCAAATCGGTTTGTCCATATACCTTTTGAATAGAAGAAGAAACTCCTAGCCATAACAAAAGGAAGTACATAGCAATATGTAATTTTTTTTTCATCATTAAAATTTTGGCTCTTAAAAGTTTATACTAAAAAGAGGCTATTTTACCATTTGCAAAGATACGACATTTATAAATATTTCACAAATAGGCTGTATTTTAGGTTATGAACCCTGTCTTGTTAGTTTAATTTGCCACCTCATAACATTATATTTTACTGTTTAACAAACATTTGCGTTTTTTATTTACAAATGCTTGCACATATTCCATTTTATTTTCGTTTTTATTCCGTTTTTATTTTTATCTTGCCTTCTTAATTTTTTTTTTGTAATTTTGCAGATTGTACCCCCTTAAAAATAAGATTAAGCAAAATGCTCGACAAACTAGAAGCCATACACCAACGCTACCTTGAAATAGAAAAACAAATGAGTGCACCCGATTTCATGAATGATATGAAACGGTATGTAAAAGTTAGCAAGGACTACAAAGACCTCCAACCTATTATTGAGGCTTACAAAAAATACAAAAATGTTCTTGACAACATTACCCATGCCAAAGAGGTAATCAATACCGAAAGCGATGAAGAATTTCGAGCTATGGCAAAAGAAGAATTAGGTGCTTTTATCGAAGAAAAAGAGCAACTAGAGGATGCCATTCGGATTTTACTGATTCCTGCCGATCCTCAAGATTCTAAAAATGCCATTTTGGAAATTCGTGCAGGTACTGGAGGCGACGAAGCAAGTATCTTTGCTGGCGACTTGATGCGTATGTATATTCGATACTGTGAATCCAAAAGATGGAAAATAGAAACCGTTGATTTTACAGAAGGAACTGCTGGTGGATACAAAGAAATTATCTTAAACATAAGCGGAGAAAATGTATATGGAATTTTAAAATATGAATCTGGAGTACATCGGGTACAAAGAGTACCTGATACCGAAACCCAAGGACGTATACACACTTCCGCCGCTTCAGTAGTTGTGTTGCCCGAAGCCGATGAATTTGACGTAGATTTAAAACAATGTGATATTAGAAAAGATACGTATTGTTCTTCGGGTCCTGGAGGGCAATCGGTGAATACAACCTATTCCGCAGTTCGTTTAACACACATTCCCACGGGTATCATTGTGGCAATTCAAGATGAAAAATCGCAAATCAAAAATTATGAAAAAGCTTTAAAAGTGTTGCGAACCCGTATTTATGAACTCGAATATCAAAAATATTTAAACGAAATTTCAAGCAAACGGAAAACCATGGTTTCCACGGGCGACCGTTCCGCTAAAATCCGAACCTACAATTATCCTCAAAGTAGAGTAACCGACCACCGAATCAATTTTACAATTTATTCGTTGGGCAACTTTATGGATGGAAATATACAAGAAGTAATTGAGGCTTTACAGTTGGCTGAGAATGCCGAAAAGATGAAAGAAACGATAGGATAATAACACTTTGTTGCAATTTTTTACTGAACGCTTGCTACACTTTGCAAATACAATTAAAATTTATATTACATAATGACTAGAGCCGAACTTATTGAACAGATCAAATTGAAAAAATCTTTTTTATGTGTAGGTTTAGACCCTGATATGAATAAGATTCCTCCGCATCTTTTAAAAGAAGAGGATCCTATTTTTGCATTCAACAAGCAAATTATTGATGCCACAAATTCTTTTGCTGTTGCCTATAAACCTAATTCTGCTTTTTATGAAGCTTGTGGAATTAAAGGAATGCGCTCTTTGCAAAAAACCATAACCTATTTAAAACAATTTCCCGTTTTTACTATTGCCGATGCCAAACGGGGAGATATAGGAAATACCTCCGCGCAATATGCCAAAGCTTTTTTAAGTCCAGAAGGGGATTTTGATTTTGATGCCATTACGGTGGCTCCTTATATGGGAGAAGATTCCATCAGTCCTTTTTTTGCTTATCCAAATAAATGGGTAGTGCTACTGGCACTCACATCCAACAAAGGGGCCAATGATTTCCAATTGCTCAAAAACACAAACGATCAAAAAACACTCTTTGAAAGTGTATTAACCCAAGCTAGTAAATGGGGAAACATCGACAATTTGATGTTTGTGGTGGGAGCTACACAAGCACAAATGTTGACCGACATTCGCAAATATGTACCCAATCATTTTTTGTTGGTACCTGGCGTGGGAGCACAAGGTGGATCCTTAACAGAAGTATGTAAGTATGGAATGACTTCTGAAGTAGGTTTGCTTATTAATGCGTCAAGAAGTATTTTGTATGCTTCCAAAGATCTTGATTTTGCAAGTAAAGCCGCCGAAGAAGCTAAACGTATGCAAGGGGAAATGAGCCAACTCCTTCCCTTTTAATTCAAAGTCAAAATAATGAATAAAACAGTATTTTATACACTCTTCGTTTTCTGTATCCTTCTTCAAGGAGAGGTGAATATCGTATGGGGACAAAGTCATAATACCAATTTTAAAACAGGCGACAACGGATGGATAGGCGCATACACTGGCTATCCTGCCAATGCTGAAAAAACTTACGAACTCAATGTTTCCTGGGCTAAAACCCCCGCACATGATGATGAAACTGACGGTTTCGGTTTAATTTTTGCAGGCAAAAATTATAGTGGTCAAGTTTTTTTGTATGCGTACAAATATTTTTCGGGTTTACGCCCCAACTCATCGTATAAAATCATTGCAAATACAAGCATATTAACCAATTATTATCCCATAGATGATAAAAAAATATACTTGAAAATTGGCGCTTTAAATAAACCTCCCACCACTTATGAATTACGTATGGTTGAATCGAATATCCATAAAGGTGATTTTGGACAAAGTGGCAAAAACATGATGCCTTTGGGACTTATTCAAGCATCTAAAAACACAGAAGAATATGAGAATATCTTGTTGTACAATTATCAAAATCCATTTATTACAAACACCAATAAAAATGGTGAATTATGGATTATTATTGGCATTGAAGCCGATGAAGAAATTCGAGATTTACCCAATACCTATTTAAAAACTTTGCGTTTAATTTTTCATAACAACGGAGAATACAAAACGCCTTCTATTGCAGCCACTCGTATGAATTTATATCCTTCTCCCGACAAACAAAACATTTATTTTGAGAGCGAATTTGATAATGAAATAGATGTGCTTTGTATTTATACTGAAGAGGGGCATTTGGTCAAAGTGATTAGTTTTAAAGATCAATTTATCGACCATACCATCAATACTTCCGACCTATTGCCTGGGCATTATTTTTTGAATTTTATCTTACAAGACGGCAGAAGTATTAAGAGAGAAATTACCGTGGAGTAATCCGATCAAAAGAGAGAGTTCTTTAGTCAATTCAACTCAAAGAGATAAGGTATTTTTCAAACAAAGGGAACTGATAAAACTACCATTTTTCCCAATGCAATTTAGTTTCTGTAAATTTAACTTTGGCTTTGTCTACACCAGTGGGATAACCAATAGGAATAACCGCTAGAGGAATAATTTCGCTGGGTAAATGCAAAGCCTCTTTAACCGTAAGCACGCGATCTTGAATTGGAAATACCCCTGTCCACACAGCACCTAATCCCATCGACTCTGCGGCTAATAAAATATTTTGCGTTGCCGCTGAACAATCTTGTATCCAATAGGCTTGAGCATCGCCTTCAAGCGCATTGTTCATATTTCCACAAACAATAATAGCTGCACCTGCTTGGGCAAGCATTTTAGCATAAGGCAAATTGGCTCCCAAGACATTTAGCGCATGAGTATCGGTAATTGCAATAATCTCCCAAGGTTGTGCATTACGCGCCGTAGGTGCCGCCATTCCTGCCTTAACAAGGCTTAATATATCTTCTTTTGAAACCATTTTGCGTGGAATAAAATTACGAACACTTTTGCGTTCATGTATCGTGGACAAAGTGACATTCTCTTTAGAGTCAAGAGTTGTTTGCGTATTTGCGTGTTTGTTTCCATGAATATGATTCTGGGCAACAATTACAACAATGGCAAGTGCTAATAGAATATTTACTACTTCGCTGATTGAAAACTTACGTTTCATTATATAATTAATTTAAATTTTATTTTAGGGGTTTACGCATTAACTCCAATAAAAAACCCGTGGGACAAAAAAAGCGACACCAAGGTTTTGAAAAAAATACAGACAATAACAAAAATACCCCAAAGAGTATCTGTACAAAAATACTTGCTGTGGAAAAACCAAAAGCTGAAAACACCTCTACTTGTGAAAAATCGGTAACAATTTGAGTAATCGCTAAAAACATACAAACAAGAATAATTTCTTCGCGAATATTACTTAAATAGACGGCGATACGACGAGGAAGTGTCCATTTACGTTTGACAATTTTACCAGCCAATTCTTGTGCCGCTCCAAAAGGACAAATATACGTACAATAAAAAGCTTTATTGGTAAATAAACTGAGAATTATAGAAAGCAATAGCAGTCCTATTAAGAACCACATCGACCAAGAAAATCCATGACTTATAAACCCATATAGCAAACTTAAAGAAAGCGTTTTTGCTTGCCATATACCTAAAACAATAAACGAAAGAGCTAACAAAATCAATCTATATTTATTTAATTTTTTAGGATACAAAAAACTAAATAAGCCAAACAAAACTACGATAAGGGCAAAAACATTTCGAGCTATGGCCAGATAATCAAAGGTATGAGGCACCACCATCGTATGCGTATAGGCTTCCATACAAAGGAGCATATTTTCTTTAACCGCCGTGGAGGTGTAGGTGCAACCCGATAGGGCATCGGGGGATGTATTTACAACTTCTTGTGGTGTTTTTCCATTCCACTGTTCTAGATAGTTGTTCTTTTTCAAAAAATAAACATAACTCCCCGTTTCGGCATTGGGCAAAAGCTCTACTTTGATTATTTTTTGATTTATATCCAAAAAAATACAAAGAGGTGTTGTGCCGCCAAAACCCATCACTTTAGGGGCAGTGTATTCGCTATGCAAAATAGTACCCAACAAATCGCCTTTGGCATTGTACACTTGATGTTGCAATGAATCCATTTGCTTAACTTGGGTCGCTTGCGGATATATATTTTTGACTTCAGTCAAAGAAACCGATGAAACTAAGACCGTGGAAAAGGGCGTATCTTTAGAAACTATACCTGGATTCGTATTTTTAGCTGCATCGGGTTCCGACAAAGCACCTGAATGCTTTGTCGATTGAATCCCAATAGCTATTAATAGAAGTGCAATAAAAAGTAAACGAGGCAGTTTTTTAACAAAATTTAAAAACATACTTTTCGTAGTTTACTCAAAATTACTATTTTAGATTTTTTAAATATTCATCAATTCCTTGTGCAGCCTTACGAGCAGCCCCCATAGCCAAAATAACCGTGGCAGCACCCGAAACTGCATCACCTCCAGCAAATATACCTTTTCGGGTAGTTTGACCGTTGGTTTCATCAGCTAATAAACATTTGGATTTGGTAGTATCTAAACCCGTAGTAGAAGATGCAATTAATGGATTGGGCGAAGTACCTAATGACATCACTACGGAGTCTACTTCAAGAATAAATTCAGAATTTGGAATTGCAATAGGACTGCGACGACCCGAAGCATCGGCCTCACCTAATTCCATTTTTTGGCACCACATTCCTTTAACCCATGAATTTTCATCTCCAATAATTTCGATAGGATTGGTCAATTCACAAAAATGAATTCCTTCTTCATGTGCATGATGTACCTCTTCCAAACGAGCAGGCATTTCTTTTTCACTACGACGATAGACAATATATACATCGGCACCCAAACGTTTAGCGGTACGAGCTGCATCCATTGCCACATTTCCACCTCCTACAACCGCTACTTTTTTGCCTATATGAATAGGTGTTTCGTATTCGCCAGTATAGGCTTTCATCAAATTGGAACGTGTCAATAATTCGTTGGCCGAAACCACACCATTTAGATTTTCGCCAGGGATATGCATAAATTTGGGTAAGCCAGCTCCAGAACCTATAAAGACCGCATCAAAATGTTCTTTAGAAAACAAATCATCTACAGAAAGAGTTTTACCTATAATCACATCTGTTTCGAGTACAACCCCCAATTTTTCGAGATTTTCGATTTCATGAGCCACAATACTTTTGGGTAAACGAAATTCTGGAATTCCGTATACAAGTACACCTCCTGCTTTGTGAAGCGCTTCAAAAATATGTACTTTGTATCCCATTTTGGCTAAATCTCCTGCACAGGTCAAACCTGCAGGGCCACTGCCAATAACAGCTATTTTTTGATTTTTCGCAGCTTGTTTTTCGCTAGAACCAATATTATTTTCGCGTGCATAATCCGCTACAAAACGCTCCAATTTACCAATAGCAATTGCTTGCCCTTTTGCACCCAAAATACATTTTCCTTCACATTGGGATTCTTGAGGACAAACACGACCACAAACAGCTGGTAAAGCAGAATCTAAGGCTATAATACGAGCGGCTTCAGCAAAATTGCCTTCGGCAACTTGTTTTATAAATTTAGGAATTTGAATGCTTACAGGACATTGGGTCACACAACCTGGATTTTTACATTGTAAACAGCGAGAAGCTTCGGCCATTGCATCTGCAACAGTATATCCCAAACAAACTTCTTTAAAGTTTTTGTTTCTTACGTTGGGATCTTGTTCACGAACAGGCACCCGTGTTTTGGGTTTTTCTACCGTTTCTGGTTTATCGGAAACTTTCAACTTGTTCAATTCTTTTAAAGAAGCATCCACTACAGGAGATAAATTACAAGCATGTCCTTCGGTATTTCTTGCAATTTCATATTTGCGATACATGCCTTGACGACGCATAGCTTCGGCAAAATCCACTTGATGTCCATCAAACTCAGGACCATCTACACAAGCAAATTTAGTTTTTCCACCTACGGTAACTCGACAAGCACCACACATACCTGTACCATCAACCATAAGCGTATTTAAACTCACTATGGTTTTTATTTTGTATTGAGCGGTAAGTTCCGATACCGATTTCATCATAATCATGGGACCTACACAAATGACTTCATCATAAATTTTGCCTTGGTTATCTATCAAATCTTGCATCAAATTAGTCACACGTCCATGAAAACCTTCGCTTCCATCATCAGTACAAATAAAAAGTTCTCCTGCTACGGTTTTCATCTCATCGATTAAAACAAGTAGATCTTTTTGACGTGCACCAATAATTACATCGGTTTTGATACCATGATCATGCATCCATTTTACTTGAGGATATACGGGAGCCGCAGCTACTGAACCTGCTACAAAAAGTATTTTTTTAGCTTTGAGGGTTGCTATATCTTCATTTACAAATTCGGAAGCAATTCCTAAAGGACCTACCACATCGGCAAACGAATCCCCTACTTTCATTTCTCCCATTCGCTGAGTAGAACTTCCAAGCGTTTGGAAAACAATACGGATACTTCCTTTTTCTGCATCACTGTCGCATACGGTAAGAGGAATCCGTTCTCCTTTTCCGTGGCTGATCACAATTAAAAATTGTCCAGGTTTGGCTGCTGCAGCCAAACGTGGAGCATACACATGCATACTAATTATTTGCGGAGCTAGATACTCCTTGTCGAGAATTTCAAATAACTTTTGAGACATTATTCTATTTTTTTTGATTAATCATTATTTTCAGAATGTTGGGAACCACCACGTTCTCCGCCACGTGAAGTTCCTCTATCACCCCCACGATCGCCTCCTCTAGAAGCCCCTCTATCGCCTCCGTAACTGTGTCCACTGCCACTAGTACGTCGAGCGCCTCCTCTATCACCTCCATAAGAACGTCGGTCATCACTACGACCTCCCCCATATCCACCGCTTCTACGATCATTACTTCCGCCTTCGTCACGTTTGCGACCATATCCTCCACTGCCACTTCGTCCTTCACTGCGACCTCCGCCACTATAACCTCCGCGACTTCCGCCACCATAACCTCCACCGCCACTACGACGATCGCCTCCTCTAGAGCCCCCACTACGAGGTTGATCTTTGGAAACTTCGGCAAATACTTTACGATCGTTGTAGGTAGCTTTTTGCAAAGCCTCTACAGCATTCACTTGGAACTTGGCATCTATTTCTATAAAAGAAAATGTTTTTAAAATTTCGATACGTCCTATTTTCAAATCTCGGTCTTTGACATAGTCGTTCATCAAACCAATTAAATTTTGGGGTTGAACGCCATCTATTTTGCCAATATTGATAAAAAGACGTACATATTCACGACCATCGGCATCTCTACCTCCTCGTTCTCGATTGGAGTCGGCAACCTCTTGCATATCGGGTGCATTTTGGTAATATTCCAAAAAGCGATTAAATTCAAGGGCTACAAAACGTTTGATCAATTCTTCTTTACTAAGGCCTTCCAATTTTTTGTAAATATCGGGCAAATAGCTATCAATTTCGGTAAGACTTAAATCCACATTTTCCATTCGTTCAACCACACGGAACAATTGTTTTTCGCAAATTTCTTTTCCACTAGGAATTTCTTTCGCTTCAAAAGTTTTACGAATTTGTTTTTCTATATCCCGTATTTTACCTTTTTCTTTCATGCTAATTACCGAAATAGAAATTCCTGTTTTATCGGCACGACCAGTACGACCACTTCGATGCGTATATTGTTCTATATCATCTGGCAAGTTATAGTTAAGTACATGGGTAAGATTATTCACGTCCAATCCACGAGCAGCCACATCGGTAGCTACCAATAGTTGTAAATTTTTGAGACGAAAACGACTCATTGCATTATCTCTTTGCGCTTGCGACAAATCGCCATGGAGCGCATCGGCATTATACCCATCTTTAATTAAAAGTTCTGCTACTTCTTGGGTTTCGCGACGAGTACGACAGAAAATAATAGAATAAATATCGGGATAAAAATCGATAATACGTTTAAGTGCACGATAACGATCGCGCGCATGTACCATGTAATAATAGTGGGTCACATTGGCGGCTCCTTCGTTGCGATTACCAACGGTAATTTCTACAGGATCGGTCATATATTTTTTGGTTATCCCACGAATTTCTTTAGGCATAGTGGCCGAAAACAACCAAGTGTTTTTGTTTTCTGGAGTTTGCTCCAAAATGCCATCTAATTCTTCTTTAAAACCCATATTGAGCATTTCATCGGCCTCGTCGAAAACAACGGTATGTAAAGAGGAAAAGTTGACTTTTCCACGATGAATAATGTCCAACATTCTACCAGGGGTAGCTACCACAATTTTTACGCCTCTTGCCAAATCGGACAACTGGCGATCGATACTTGCGCCTCCATATACGGCAGCCACTCTAAAACCAGGCATATATTTCGCATAATGTTCCAAATCTTTTGCAATTTGCATGCAAAGTTCACGTGTAGGACTAAGAATTAAGGCTTCCACAGCGGAAGTTTCAAGACTACATTTTTGTAGTAAAGGAAGACCAAAAGCGGCCGTTTTACCCGTTCCTGTTTGCGCCAAAGCAAGCATGTCGGTGTTTTTTGTTAAAAGGATGGGAAGAACCTCTGCCTGCACGGGCATAGGCGTATCAAAGCCTAATTCTTCTACAGCTTTGATAATTTCTGGCTTTAAGCCAAACGATGAAAAATTACTCATAAATAGTTTTTTGTCTCACACGTGCCAGCAAAAAACGTCTATAAGTCCTAGCCATTAGGTAATTTATCGCTTTTATTTGGAATGGGTGCAAAATGATTTAGCTGCAAAGGTACGATTTTTTTAGGACTTCACATAATATGTGGAAATTATCGTTTGCAACAAGCACTTACCTAGGGAAAAAACGAGTTTCTAAATTTTGGATTTTGATACGATATTGTACTTTGATCCCAAATATAAATGGATTCATTTTTCCCACAATCGGTGTATCAGAAGCAGGATTTAACGAGCCTATAACGGGACTTACTAAATGTTCAATTTGATTGTTTATATCGGCCGTTTGTATAAAATGGGTATACTTTTTATTATTGTGAAGATTCATAAAACCATATTGACAATATAAAGCTACGCCAAATTGCCCCGTCTTCATATCAAAGAGATAACCCACTTCAAATGCGGCCGCTAGATTAAGACCCAATTTTAATTTAGCATCTGCCATATAATTTTTACTTGTCAAAAAACCGAGTGGGGGAACATTTTCAAATTCTTCAATGGCATCGGGATATAAACCCGAAGTTTTGATCAAATCCACATCTATGGAGGAAGTAGAAATTACATTAAAACCTATTACAGGACCTACTTCCACATACCAGGGCATAAATTCCCATCTGAATAAAATTGGAAAATTTATATAATTAATATTTTGTACTTCTCTATACTTTTCTAAAACCAATTTATGTAAATAGGTTTCGCCTTCTATATCAATGGCATTATACGATTGGGTATAATTGGGCAGAATATATTTATTTTTTGCATAGAGAAAACTAGCCCCAAAACTTAAACCAAATCGATGATTCGTATTTTTGAAAGCATCGAACATATAAGAATAGCTTAAATCGACTTGAAATCCCCATTGAGTTGTATTTTTTCCAAAATTTGGTTTATATGACATAGAGGATACCCCATTGGTAAAACCTAGAGATAGGGTATGCGGAGCAGTTTGTGCCTTTAGTTGAGCAATGTATAACAACAAGAATATGAAAGACAGTATTTTTTTCATTTTTTATATCTATGTATAATAGTTCGTCAAAACTAAAACCTAATTCACAATCAATTTAAAGGTATATGTATCTTTATTTGGAATAATTACTTTGATTAGGTAGGTACCCGTATACGAAGGGGCCTCAAAGGTAGTTTGCGTACTTTTAAGAGGACTTCGTTCTAGTAAGCTACCTTGCATATTATATAATTCTATTTGCCCATCCGTTGGCATTACCTCAAAATTAATCAAACTGATAGTGTAATTTTGAGCTCGTCCTACTTGAGAAGGGAACATTTGTACCGTTTGTCCTCCACGTATGGCTACATAAGGACAAGTATATAAAATAGTACCTTGCATCAATTCTAATCGAGCATGATAGGGGATATCGGTACGCAAGCCTTCCGCCGCATAATAATACGATTTTGTTTCTTGCTCGAGGAGGTCATCGCCCACAAACCATTGATACGATTTGAAATTGTAACCTCCATTGTGATCACTATTTTTCAAATACAATAAATAATCTCCTTTTTGCTTAACGGCCATACGTTCTATTTCAAAATTTTGTTTGATCGTAAGATTCACAGGAACAGAAGCACATTTTTTTGCATTTTTAAAATTGACCATCACCGTATAATCGTTGGGTGGAATAACCGTATGAGGCAAAGGCACGATTAATTGTTTTCCCACAATAGGCAACACACAATCGATAAAGCCCACCGCTTTACTCAAGGAGTCGAAAGATAAACTATATAGAACAGGATGGCCACTAAGTATATTCATATCAAAAGCAATTTGCTTTTGAGTAGCACATAAGGAAGCCATCGTTTGCATCTCTATTTTTTCCTCCTCCATTACAAATAAGGAAAGAGTTACTATACTATCATCTTCGTAATTGTTGAAAAGGGTATCTTTATAAATTCCAGTCTGACTTAATTCTTTACCTAAAAACCAATACGTAGTGCCATAGCAAATAGTATCGAAAACATGCGTATAGGAGGTATGCAAAGTAGCTACAGTCATATTTATATACCGACTATATGTGGCTTTGGAAAGTTTGAGAACAAAGTCAATATCTCCTGCTATTGAACGCGTAATATCAATACCCGTGGGAGTGACATTGGCCACCGATCGACCTGCATTCAAAACTTCTACTTTTAAATCTGGGTCTTGACAAATTGTAATATTAAAATGGATCGCATCCACATTATCACGCATATCTAATAAAACATTAGCTATCGATAAAGTCGAGAAATCCGTAGCATCAAAACAACGTAAACTTGGATAATGTTTTGCATGGGAAACCCATAGTGGAAGATTCTCAAAAATAGTATCAAAAGTACGTATACTTGAGGCATGGTCCACTTCGGTAGTGCGTTGATAGTCCAAACCTATCAATTGGGGCTCATAATAGGAATTTTCTATTTTCCCTTTGCTAGAAGAAATACTGAATACATTGGCAGTTCCTTTGACTTGTCCTACATTGTACGTATTCGCAATGCTTCCTCTATTTTCACCAGCAATTCCACCCACATATTCTGTTGCTTGAACGGAGCCCACATTATAGGCATTTTCAATAGATCCATAATTGACACCCACCAAACCGCCCGCATGCGTTTGCGTAGCTTCTATGCTTGCCATAGAAAAAACTTCGGCAATATTCGCATTTGAATACAGTATACCTGCAATACTACCTACATTGTTTTCTCCTCGAATAAATCCACTTGTAATAGCTACATTTTTTATAAACGCCCCTCTGCCCAATGCGCCAAATAAACCCGCATTATCTTGCAGTACATTTACATATAAATTTTTGATCTGTTTGTTGTTTCCATCAAATTCACCATGAAAATGAGCCAAACCGTCGCTTGCTATTGGAGTCCATTTTGCAGAAGCCGCTCTATTCCATACGCCCATACTATCTTGCACCCCTCCCATATCTAAATCACGCATCAACTTAACTTGAACCTGACTATATGTTTTTTTATACACATTGGTTTGTTGTGCAAGCGAGGCCAATTCTCCAGGAGAATAAATGTAAACCGTATTGCTATCCTTGGTAAATCGAAGGTCTTCTAAATTGTTTTTCCATTTTGACACAGGCGCAAATATAGCCATAATATTACTATCTTGGGTTGCAATAAAATCGATCACCAAGCTGTTGTTTTCTGCATCCAAATATAAAGGCAAAGACGTACGGTTTATAGTGTCTTTTTGTGTACCTGCCAACAATTTTTGAAGATAATAGCTATCATTAGGACGTATAGTTACACTCACGGGAGTGCCTTTCAACATTCTACCGCTCTTGGAAGGCAAGATAGTGCCATTGAAAGTTCTTTCAAAACTAATATCTACATATTCGGCAACGGCTACGTATGCTTCTCCTTTCAAACTATCGGAAGGCACGGTACAAGCATTAGAGTCAAATAAAGAAATTACTTTATACAAGGTGGTGGTATTGGGATAGAGTTCTAAAAATAAAGTATCCTGACTATTATGAATTCTATCATTCACATCATTGGTAAGTCGGTAGGTAAATGGGGCTGTGCCTGTAAATGCTAATTTCAAAATAGTGGCTTCACCTTTATTTATTTTGGCATCGCCACTAAGCGATACCGAAGGCAATGCGCTTACTTTTACCTGCCATTTTCCTTGTGCAGGGGTTTCTAATCCACAATCATTATAGGAGCGACGCGTATACACTGCATCTGCGGTCAAGGTTTGTGTGGGCAAATAACTCGCTTGCGTAGCACCTTCAATAAGGGTATCATTATAATACCAATAATATGTATTTTGTCCAGAGCCTCCTTGTGCGACACTTATACTTTTAATCGTTTGCGTAGGTACCGAATTATAACAGATGCGTTCTCCTGTACTTTGTATTTCTCCTCCTTGAAGATCTAGATGTTGCGTTTCATACGCGCCCATATCTACTTTTTCAACAATACGCGCACGAGCTGCAAAATCGAGATCTTGATCGGTCCATTGGAAAGTATTTCCCAAATTAATCAACATTGATTTACAATTCAAACGATAATTATTATTGTTGTCGGGAGCATTTACTTTTGTAAATTGTGGACCATCAAAAGCGACATTATCTTTATTTAATTCAGTGATAAACTCTCCATTTAAAGATTCAGCGGCATCGTCCACAGCCGAATAGAGTACATCCATAGATCCGTTTAAATGTAACACGGCTGCATACTCGGTATTTGCATTAAGCGTTCGTTTATTGTCCCAGATAATAGAATTTTCAATTCGTGTATTTGCATCAGCCATATCTATAATTCCAGCAGTATTCCCAACAATTGTTGTATTCAATATCGTAGGGGCTTTATCACCCAAAGCAAATACTCCCGAAGTGTGATTTTTTTGAATAACCGAATTTTGAATGAGACCTCCATTCATTGCAATAACTCCTGTTGTAAGATTGGTATCCGCGTTTTCGCCATCTATGTAATTGGAGATAAAATACGAAGCATCAATTAGTGAATTTACAGCATAAACAGCCGCCCCATTACCCGTTTTGCTTGCGGCATTGGCTTTAAATGCACAATGTTTAATTTTTATAGCTTGTTGCGTATATAATCCACCGCCTAATTGATCTTCTAAAGTAGGGCCATTGGCATTGCCCGAAACCACTCTAAGACCATCCAAAGTAGATTGTAAACTACCTTGTGTACGATAAAGCACATGATAACTCGACAGATTTTCATTTGCGGGATTTACATTGCCCGAAAGTGTGGTCATATAGGTATATTCCCAAGCATCTATATTCCCATCTCCATTGTAATCAGAACGTGGACGTGTAATTGAATCCATTTGATTTTCATCACCCGTTAAGCCTCTAAAACCTCCATAAATATCAATGTTTTCATTTAAAACAAAAGCCATTTTTCGCGTATCCGTACTTATAGAAGTTGGCGTTCTTGGAAAGAAAGTACCTTCAGAAACCCATACTTCAAAACGTTCTCCATTCGTTGGCGTTTGTTTGTAAAAATACGCTACCGCTTCCGACAAATTATTGGTAGTATTGGCCCAAGAAGATCCATTGGCAAGGCCTCTTCTTCGACTCGATATATATAAACGATTCAAGGTAGGTTGAAGGGGCTCATGTTTGCCATATTCAGCCGCATTAAAATCAATAGAGTTGTTTGCCGCTTGTCGAGGCGCTCCATAAAGATCATAGTCCTCTAAACGCAAGAATCTAGGAGCATATTCTGGATTTGGCAATGTGAGAGAATTGCGCATAGGTGAATAATCGGTAAGCATAAAAGCCAAGGATTGATAGGGACTTACACGCCCTGTATCGTTCAATGGATCGGCAAACATAGGCCCTCCATTTAAAGTATCTCTATTTGAATTACTCAACTTTACAGAGGTGGAACTCATCATTTGTATAGCGGCATCATTAGCAAAAATATAATCAATTTTATATTTATTTCTATCGTTGGTATAGAAGGCTATATTATTATTTTCAGAAATTCCATCAATGCTATTATTCCATACTACATTGCCTACAAAAACAACATAAGGATTCAAATAAACCCCCGCACCATTTGTGCTTGCTTGATTGTTTACAATGGTATTATAGGCAATCACAGGTCCATTATTAAAATCACGATATGATTTAGTGTAAATAGCCCCCCCTTGTTCTGCCGTATTTGCATAAAGCAAACTACTATTCAAAAAGGATTGTCCTTGCATATACACTGCCCCTTTTTTTGCTTTATTTTGCATCACAAGCACACTTTGTATAGTTGCATTATCCACCGCCACAATAGCTCCTCCCATCTGCATGGATGCGTTTTTGGGATGATTGGCATTGCCTAATGTGATTTCAACGCCATTTACATAAGCTGGCTTGCTCAATCCAGTGACTCCATCTCCAAACACCAATACATTATACGCATCATCTTCGGTATTATCTAGCGTTTGTTTCAAATCGCCCGAAAGTACCGTCATATATGAATTTCTTCTGGGTCGTTCTTTTGAAGATTCATGACCTGCAAAATTCCCAAACAAACCTACTCCCGAAGGAATCACAAAACTTTTAGCACGTGGATCGCTAGTATCATTCACAAAAGGAGAATATTTATATATACTATTGGGCCTAAACATTGCCACTCCTTTACCTTCAACCACATAATTTTCACCAATTCCCAACCAAATTTCGCCCTGTTTTTTTGGATAACGAGCTATTTCTCCAGCCGTATCTAAAGCATATTGCAATAATTGTCGAGGAAATGCGTTTTTCCAAGAACTGCCATCACGTAAACCGTCACCCAAATAGGTTACATAAAAACGGGAGGTATCCTCAATAATTTGTGGCGTAAAAACAATCGGTTTAATAGATATATTCTTAGTTAAGGAACACTTATTCGCATCATATACACTCACGGAATAGGTGCCTGGCGCTTTATTTTGAATGCTATCAATCGTTTCAGAACTACTCCATAAATAAGAATAGGGTTCAACGCCTCCATTTACCACAACTTTGGCACGTCCATTATTTATACCTGGTTCTTCAATATCTAATCCATTAAAATTGGAAGTAACGGCAATTGTAGCTTGTAAAGCGGGTAATACCGTAATGATATACTCACCTTCCGATTGTATCCAAGTAGACTGACAGGTTTCATTTTTAGTCCAACGAGTGTAGGTATAAACCCCTGCTTGGGTGGTGGCAGGTATTTGATAATTGGCGATAGTGGCCACTACTTGCTCTGCATTCGTATCCTTTTTCATTCGCCATTCGTAGAAAATAGCCCCATTGCCTCCTTCTGCTTGGGTGGGTTCCGCTTGTTGTATAGGCATATTATTACAAACCGTTTGATGTGAGGTACCTATATTTCCTTTATTAAAATAAGGATATACATCCATTTGAACCGTATCTTTTTGTGTGTTTGTGCACCCATTGGCCGTAAGGGTATATTCATATTTTACTTTTTGAATTTGAGTTCCTTTATTGAACAAGGTATCTTCAATTCGTTCGATACCATTTTTTTCAAAACCTTCATTTATATTCGTCAATGCAGGACGTTTCCACATAAACATCGTCGCTTTTACATTGGATGCAGGATCATAATAGAAATGATTGCCACTACAAAGGGGAGCAAGCGTTTTAGGCGAAGTTAAAACAGGGGTAGGCTTGGATGTAAGCCTTATGCTTATTTGTTTGCTAGTAGAGCCTATACAAGTTTTACCATAAGCCGTAAAACTAGGCGAAACCATCAACTTTGTATATTGAGGACTCGACTGATTATTGGCTGCTGTAAAATGTATATCCCCTGTTCCTGTGGCGGAAGGTAAACCAATATACAACATTGAATTTTCAGACAAAGAGCTCGACCACGCAAATGAATTAAGCCCTCCTTGATTTAAACTTGTAAAATTAATTTCTTGCGAAGTACCTGAACAAAATTCTTTATCTTCAATAGGATTGACTTGAGGGGATGGATTAATATAATATTGAAAAGATATTGTATCTCCTACACAACGTTTTCCTTCATTAATTAAAATAGGCTGTACTTTAACTTTTAAATTCACGGGTGCATAGGTTGGATTTAACACGATAAAACTGGGAATAGAATCGACACCCTCTGCTGACAAACCATAATCAAGATGACTACTCGTCCATTTAAAACGAAGTTGACCTTCGGTATTGGGGCTGGTAAATACAATTCCTTGAGAACTATCGGTGGCACAAAGCACCTGATCGTTTACTTTATTTATTAAAGGGGTTTGATTGATCACTAATTTATATGCAGCCGACCAGGCCATAGGGAGACCACACACCTTATCCTCAACAAAACGTTGGAAAAAATACGTACCTGGACTAAGGGTAGTATCTGGCTGAAATTCATAGGAAGAACCCGCATACTGATTCAAGTCACCATCCACCCATGTAATCGTATAGTGTCCACTACCTCCCGAAGGGGATTGAATGTTTTTAATCAAAGGCACTGTATCACCAAAACAAATAGACGAAGTAGCCCTAGCAATTTCACCTCCGTCTAATTGTGGACGTATAAACACTTCTAAGGTATCGCTACTTCGGATATTTCCACAAGAATATACATTACAATGATATCGCTGTGTTTGGGTTTGTTTATTTAGTATTTGATACGTTGAATCTGCAGATCTTTGTTCCACGCTCCAGCTATAATCGGCTAATTGTTTTTTCCATTCATATTCATATACCTTATCGCCCCCTGTCACTTGTACACTTAATGGATTTACCTTGGTATTATAACAAAATGTATCGGAAACTTTAGACATACTAACAATACGAAGTTCTGGATATGTGCTAAGTTTTATAGGTTGAGAGTACAAGGTAGTAGTATCATCACAAGCGCTGATTACTTTACAACGATATTGAAAAGGAGTAAGGAGTGATTTTTCCGTAGAATAGCGAGCTGAGGTGTTTTCACCAGGGGCATCTTGCCAATTACTTCCATTTAAATCTGCTTTTTGCCATAGATAATTGTATTTTCCATTACCCCCACTCATTTTTACATCCAAAGTGGTAGTACTTTGATAACAAATCGTATCATCGGCCGATTGTTTGTCAATTTTCATTTGGGGAAGCACGGTGATTAATGCAGAATTTGTAAACACGGCATCATTTCCACAACTATGTATTTTACATCTAAAATACGTACTTATTGCCAATGGCTCACTCCTATACTCTGCTTGATCTGAATTAGGAATATCAATCCAAGGCTCTGATTCGGTATTTCTTTTTTGCCAAGTATACACATAGGTACCTGTTCCCCCTAATCCTAGAGTGCTTAAGGTCGCAATTGAATTATGACATATTGTAGCAGGAATTAATTGTTTTTGTACAATCAATTCTGAGTATACAGCAACCACTAGAGTATTTGAAGCTAAGCCTCCACAACTATTCACCGTACAAGAATACGACATCACTTCTTTCAATGCTGAAAGAGGTAAACTAGCATCGTTTTCATTCGGAATTTTTTCAAATTTAGTATTGTCTTCAATTCCTTTCTTTTGGTACCAATCGTATGTATAACGACCGTCCCCTCCCATCGCTTTGGCATGAACAAAAGAACCTGTGCTATTATAACACAAAATTTTAGGGGCATTCAATGTTAATGACACCTTAGGCCGTACCGTAATCGTCCATGCACCTTTTGACAAAATAGAAATATTTTCCATTTCATGCGAAATGACTGCTCGTTCGTAAATGGTAGTTCGTGTAAGCAAAGCGCTTGGTTGATAATCCGCCTCTTTAGCTCCTTGAATTACACTTCCATTTGCATACCAAATATATTGCACCGAACTAGGTCCCCCACTTATATCTTGTAGACCAAATATTTTTTTGGTTGGTATAGTTCCATAACAAATGGTTTCGCCCGTGGAATCGATAACTCCAGGATCCAAAAGTGGCACTTGTGACTCAAAGGCACCCAAATCAATGGCAGTTCCATATACACGCTTTTGTTCTGCAAGATCTTTTGTGTTATTCAAATCGACAGATTTCCCAACATTTAATAAAGGTGAAAAATAATCGGGAGTTAAATTGTTTTTGATTGTATTTATCAGATCTTCGTTCAATGAAACAAATCGAGGTCCATTCACTGCTCTCTGATCTATCGACAAATTAATTCCATCCGTACCAAATATTTGCGCATGCACTGCATTATTATAAGCTTGTGTACTCGATCCAATAATTTCATTACAAATGGTATCTCCTTTTTGATTAAAAATATAATTTTTCCAAATTACATTATTAATTATTGTATTGCTCGACGTATTTGGCATACGTATCCCTGCATTATTTATAATCACGGTATTATTGAGCAATACATTGTTATCCCCTACTAATTTAATACCTGCCATATAATTATTGATAACTAAAGAAGATTGCATTCTGCTATTTTCCAAACAAATTACAGAAGCGCTTAAATTGTTTTCATTTCTTGATACCCCAGCCCCATTGCCTGCAAAAAAACAATTTTTGATAAGCGCATTTTTTGCAAATAGCCCAATTCCATCCCCATCCGAACGTCCTTGGTGCTCATAAAAAGCACAATTTTGAATTTGAATAGAATCGAGAGCCAAAATACCTCCCCCACCAGAATAGCCCACACCTTCTATAACTGGCCCATCTAATGCAAGGCTATTTTGTATAACAAATCCATCTAAAATAATATTTTTCGGATTCTTCGTTTTAGGTCGATAGACCACATGGTTTACATGTTGTTTCAAACTTGTACTATTCACTATCTCTCCCGTAAGTTTAGTAGCGCCTACAAATTGCCAACTTTCAGTTTGCGTATTATTACCCAAATCACTACGTTTACGCTCAGTGATACTTTTTTCGGTGCCTTCAAAACCTCCATAAAGATGTGTTTTGTCATTTAAAATAAAAGCACGATGCTTAGGATCTCCATCCCCCAAGTAATCTTTAACAGGTATATAATCTCCCTGAGACACCCAAATTTCAAAAAAATCAAGATCGGAAGGAAGAATTGTTTTGTCAAAATAATCCAAAGCAAACTGAATGGAACTACTTGCATTTTCCCAAGAAGAACCATTTCTAAGACCCTTAGGGTTATGAGATACGTACAAACGTCGACCTTCAAAGGGTTGTAAATCTATAGCATTTTGCATTTCATACGCACCTATATCCATTGCATCACCCACTAAACGAATATTTCCAGCATAATCAAAAGAATCTAAAGCATATTGTGCCAAGTCTGTTTTCCGTGTAACCGTTGAAGGCACACTCGTTAAACTTAATGAAGAACTTTTTTGCAAACCAAATCCATTTACAGTAATTGCAGCTGTGTTATAAGGATCCGTAAACAAAGGCGGATTTTTATCTTTCTCAGACGCGGTGTTCGTATTATCATTGCTAAGGAGTATTTCTCTAACAATATTTTGGCCTTTTGTTTCATCATTATAGGCTACATATTGAAATAAATGTTTCGCAACATCATATGAAGAGGCTGTTTTTACATTATTATTCGCACTAACCCCATTATATTGATTGTTCCATGCTACGGTGTTTGCCATAAAAACATAATCTCCTAAATACAAACCCGCAGCACCCTGTGTTGTGGCTGCACTTTGATCATTTGCAAAACAATCCACAATCGTATTACCTACTATATTTGCACGTTGGTTTGCATTGGATATATTTCCATTGGAGGGAGTTTCCACATAGACCCCTCCGCCTATTTCAGCCGTATCATTATAAAACAAACTTCCTACTAACCAAGCCCCGGCCTTCATATACACACCACCTCCTCGTTTAGCATAATTTCTACCTGCATAACTATTGCGCATAATAACATTTTCCAACAAAGTAGTTCCCCCACCTTGTTGCAATTCCAGTTCTGTAGGATGGTTTGCATTTCCATGCATCAAAGAAACCCCATCAATTACAGTCGATTTTGTAAAAGGCGTTTTGCCATCGCCAAACACTAATACATTGTAAACTCGATTTGTAAAGTTTGATTGTAAACGATCGGCATTACTAAAGTACCCAGAGAGAATAGTTCGAGAAGAACTTCGAGAGGTTCTTTCACTTTTAGTATTTTCAATTCCATAAAAAGCACCAAATAAATTGATGCCTTGAGGGAGCACAAAACTTTTAGCTCTCGGATCGGTATCCGTAGTAACAAAAGGAGAACGCTTGGAAGGATAAAAATAAG
>JAVVPL010000017.1:0-3369 GCA_036655775.1 Bacteroidales bacterium
GAAACGCAAATTCAAGCCTTATTTCAGCCTCGCACGCAAGAACAACAACAACTCAATCGCATCTTAGTGCTTTCGGATTCGGCACATTCCATAGGGGGGATTTATAAAGGGAATCGCACGGGGAGTTTGTGTGATATTTCTGTCTTTTCATTCCATGCCGTTAAAAACCTTACCACAGCTGAGGGGGGAGCCATAGCTTTAAATTTACCTACGCCATTTGATAATGCGGAACTTTACAAATTTTTCAATACTTTTTCTTTACATGGGCAAAACAAAGATGCGTTAGCCAAAACTCAAAAAGGAGCTTGGCGTTATGATGTAACGATGAATGGGTATAAAGCCAATATGACAGATCTATTGGCCAGTATAGGTTTGGTAGAATTGGCTCGATACCAAGACGATACTTTAGTGGAACGAAAACGTATTTTTGATAGCTATCAACAAGCTTTTTCAGCGTATTCGTGGGCACAACTACCAATCTATGAAACCAACGACAAAACCTCTTCCTATCATGTATATTGTTTGCGTATTCATGCAATTAATGAAGCGCAACGAGATGCTATAATTCAAGAAATTTTCGAACAAGAGGTGGCGGTTAACGTGCATTTTCAACCCTTGCCCATGCTTTCGATTTTCAAAGAGAAAGGCTATAAAATGGATGAGTATCCGATTGCTTACGATAATTATGCTCGTGAAATATCTCTACCTGTATGGTATGGTCTCACACCCAAACAAACACAAGAAGTGATAAGGGTAGTCGTACATGCAGTTGAAAAAGTGTTAGGAACAAAATGATACGTATATTTGATTTTATTTTTTCTTTGATAGGAAGTATTGTATTAATTCCTTTTTTTCTTATTATTTCGCTATGGATTTGTATAGATAGTCGAGGAGGAGTTTTGTACAAACAAAATAGAGTCGGGCGACACAATCGAGATTTTTGTCTCTATAAATTTCGTTCTATGTCTGTGGGAGCCGATCAAAAAGGCTTGCTTACTGTGGGAGCCAAAGATACACGAATTACTTCTATTGGTTATTTTTTAAGAAAATACAAATTAGATGAACTTCCTCAATTATTCAATGTATTAAAAGGAGATATGAGTTTAGTAGGTCCTCGACCTGAAGTGCGAAAATATGTCAATTTATATACGCCTCAACAAAAACAGGTGTTGAGTGTACGTCCAGGTATTACTGATTATGCTTCTATTGAATATGCGGACGAAAATACACTTTTGGGATCATCCCTAGATCCTGATAAAACCTATATCGAACAAATTTTACCCGATAAAATTCGATATAATTTAAAATTTATTCAAAATCGAAGTCTAAAAGAATATTTTAAAATTATTTTTTTAACCCTACGTAAAATTGTCTCCTAAAACTTATTTATCAATACCTATATGAAAAACATTGCCCTCATCACTGGTATCACCGGTCAAGACGGTTCCTTTTTAGCAGAATTTTTGCTTAAAAAAGGCTATGAAGTACATGGACTTCTCCGTCGTTCTTCTTCTTTTAATACCGCTCGTATCGAACATCTGTATTTCAATGAATGGATCAAAGATACCCAGCAGCAGCAAAAGGCGCTAGAATTACATTATGGAGATATGACCGACTCCTCTTCCTTATTTCGGATTATTCAAAAAGTAAAACCTACCGAAATATACAATCTGGCAGCCCAGAGTCATGTCAAAGTATCCTTTGATGTGCCCGAATATACGGCCGAGTGTGATGCTGTAGGCACCTTGCGTATATTGGAGGCTGTGCGTGATTTGGGTATGGCATCTACATGTAAAATATACCAAGCCTCCACTTCCGAGCTGTTTGGTTTGGTACAAGAGGTGCCTCAAAAAGAGACCACCCCTTTTTATCCGCGTTCTCCTTATGGTGTGGCCAAACAGTATGGATTTTGGATTACAAAAAATTATAGAGAAGCGTATCAGATGTTTGCGGTCAATGGAATTCTATTCAATCACGAAAGTGAACGAAGAGGTGAAACCTTTGTAACGCGCAAAATTACCCTAGCCGCAGCACGTATAGCACAAGGACTACAAACTAAACTCTACATGGGGAATTTAGATTCCTTACGAGATTGGGGCTATGCCAAAGATTATGTGGAGTGTATGTGGTTGATGCTTCAATACCATACGCCCGAAGATTTTGTGATTGCCACAGGGCAGATGCATACGGTACGTGAATTTTGCACTCTAGCCTTTCAGCAAGCGGGTATCCCTTTGCGTTGGGAAGGCACTGGTTTAAACGAAAAAGGGATAGATATACAAACCAATACAATTAGAGTAGAAGTGGATCCGCAATATTTTCGTCCCACCGAGGTGGAACAACTTTTGGGTGATCCCACCAAAGCGAGAACCTTATTAGGATGGGATCCCACAGCCACTCCATTTGAAAAATTAGTCAAAATTATGGTTGACCACGACTTAGAATTTGTAAAAAAACACTAAAATGCGCAAAGACGAAACAATTTATGTGGCTGGACATAAAGGTTTAGTAGGTTCTGCTATTTGGCACAATCTTCAACAAAAAGGCTACACCCATTTGATAGGCAAAACCTCTCAAGAATTGGATCTTCGCGATGCCCAAGCCGTAGAGGCATTTTTCGCGAAAGAAAAACCCCAATATGTTTTTTTAGCTGCCGCAAAAGTGGGAGGGATTATGGCAAATAGTCTCTATCGAGCCGATTTCATATACCAAAATTTGGGTATTCAGCAAAACATTATAGGGATGAGCTACAAATACGGGGTCAAAAAATTGCTTTTTTTGGGCAGTACCTGTATTTATCCAGCCAATGCGCCTCAACCCATGACGGAAGATTGTTTACTTACCTCTCCTTTGGAATATACCAACGAGCCTTACGCTTTGGCTAAAATTGCAGGTATCAAACTCTGTGAGAGTTTCAATTTACAATATGGCACCAATTATATCTCGGTTATGCCTACCAATTTGTATGGTCCCAACGATAATTTTCATTTGGAGACCTCGCATGTTTTGCCCGCTTTATTGCGTAAAATTTATCTAGGCCGATGCCTAGAAGCCAATCAATGGCCCTTAATTCGAGAAGACCTTCGCAAACGGCCCATCGACCAATTGGATCATACAGCCTCGCAAGACCAGATCTTACAAGTGCTAGCCAAATATGGGCTAAGCCAAAATCAAAAAGGTGAGGTGTCGGTCGAGATATGGGGCACTGGAAAACCCTTACGCGAATTTCTTTGGAGTGAAGAAATGGCCGATGCCTGTGTATATGTAATGGAAAAAGTAGATTTTGCCGACCTTAAAGGTAGTCACAAAGACGTACGCAATACGCATATCAACATAGGAACAGGTAAAGAGATTAGTATTTATACACTC
>JAVVPL010000017.1:3379-16690 GCA_036655775.1 Bacteroidales bacterium
CTCGCGCATCTAATTGCACAGATTGTTGGTTTTCAAGGGGCTTTACTTTTTAATGCAAGCAAACCCGATGGTACCTTACGCAAACTTACCGATGTATCCAAATTGCACCATTTGGGATGGCACCATCAAATTGAAATCGAAGAAGGCATTCACAAACTGTTCCAATGGTATAGCCTAGATAAGGGAATTTAATTTTATTCCTTTTCCACAAAATCAAATTGTTCAAATTCTGAGTTTTTGCTTTGAAATTCGGGAATCATTTTTTTCATCAACTTTACCGTAGATGCAATTTGCACCGTGCGGGAAAGTTCGATTAAATTTTGAAATTGGGCTTCTATTTCCTCAAATTTATATTCTCGTACGGCGGCAATTCTAATTTTTTCGTGGGTAGTTGCTTTGGTATTTTCTTTATTGCTCAACAATTCTTCGTAGAGTTTTTCCCCAGGGCGTAAGCCTGTAAATTTAATTTCAATATCTATTCCTTCTCGTAAGCCCGCCAATTTAATCATACGACGAGCCAAATCCACAATTCTAATGGATTTGCCCATATCAAAAACTAAAATTTCACTGGTCTTTCCCAAATACGATGCTTGCATTACCAAACGACAAGCTTCTCGTATTGTCATAAAATAACGTGTAATTTCGGGATGTGTTACCGTGATAGGTCCTCCCATTTTCAATTGTTCTCTAAAGCGTGGAATAACCGAGCCATTACTCCCCAACACATTGCCAAAACGAGTTGTGATAAATTGAGTTTTTCCTTTCTTGCTTCCATTAACCAAAGCCGTGCTGAGGCTTTGTACATAAATTTCGGCCAAACGTTTAGAAGCGCCCATAATATTGGTGGGATTCACAGCCTTGTCGGTAGAAATCATAATAAAACGTTCCACATCATATTTGATAGCATAATTGGCCAAATTATAAGTGCCATACGCATTAACCTGAACGGCTTCACAGGGATTGGCTTCCATCAAAGGCACATGTTTGTAGGCCGCTGCATGAAAAATAATTTGGGGTTTAAATTTTTCAAATACGTATTGCACCCGAGAGATAGAGCGGATATCGCCCACTATAGGCGTAAATCGAAGTTGTGGAAAGTTTTCTTCCAATTCCAAACGAATATTGTGAATGCCTGTTTCGGCAGAATCCAAAAGGATTAGTTGTTTTATAGGAAAAGTGGCCAATTGTCTACATAATTCACTGCCAATGGAACCTGCAGCTCCTGTAATTAAAATTACTTTTCCTGCAAAATTTTCGGATATTTCCTTATGGTCAATTTGAATTTCATTTCTCCCCAACAAATCTTCAATTTGAATTTCTTTAATTTGGTTGAATTTCATTTCCGAAGGGTTTACCTCTTCCACCGAAGGTAATATATACAACTTAAGGCCATCTTCCACACAAAAATTGACCAAGTCATCATATTGGCGCAAATCGTTCTGTTTAGTGAAAAATACGCACTCAATATTTTCATCCACTACCAATCGAGCAAAAACGGAGATTTGAGCAATTGGATATACAGGTAAGCCCCCTATATTATAGCGTTTGTTTGTATTTCCTTTTTTAAAATTGACAAAACCCACAATTTGATATGGACTTCGTATGTCTTTATTGATAATCGTAGATAAATTGATATTTCCACTGGCAGTGCCTATAACTAAACATTTCTTTTGACGAATTTGTATACTCTGTAAAGTATAATAATAGGCATTGATCAATATAATTCGGGTGCCTAGAAGTACAAAACTGCTTGCTAAAAAATCAAGGATAACCCCTGCCCCTAAACGTTCCAACGACATCAAAGGCGTGACAAAACCACAAAAGAAAAAGATCAATAGCACTTTAAGTAGACTGCTAGCGCCTAGGCGCCAAGCTTCTTGCATGGTAGAGTGTCGAATAATGCCTTTGTAGGTGCGAAAGAGTAAAAAAGAAAACATACTAGCCAATAAAGAGTAGCCTGCTAAGAATATAAAGGTTTTCTTTTCTATATCGACGGATATAATGAAAAAAATAAATAGATACGACAAGACGGTAGCGAGTACCGAGCTACAATTGTCGAATGCAAAAATAATCCATCGATTTACATACTTAAGGCGTGCAAGCTTTACTATCGATCGACGAGTAGAAAAAAGATTCATAATGGAGTGGGTTTGTCTGTTTTTTGGTCTGCAAAGATACGTAATTAAACAATAAAAATAAAAAAACAATTCACTATTTGTAAATAAAAGAGTATCTTTGTTCGCTTTTATAAATTTCTAAGCTAGAGTAGTAAAATTTTAAAAAATTCCCTTTTATGAGAGAAAAAATAGCGAAATCTATCGAAATAATTCAGTACCTTCTTTTCATACTGATGGCTTTCTTGATGCCCTTGTTGAGAGCATTTGTTCCCCCTCTAATTATTGTATCGGTTTTTTTCGCTTTGGTCTATTTTTTTCTATTGCCCTCCATGCATCGTTGGAATGCCGCCTTATGCTATAAATTGCTTCCTTTTTTATTGCTTTTCGCCCTGTATCTAGGAGGTGTTTTGTATTCGACCAATAAAGACGCTGCCTATTTTGATATAGAAACCAAACTTTCTCTTTTGGCTTTTCCTGCCATTGCTTATTTGATGTTGGCTCATTCCAGACGTAATTTTTGTTCTTTTGCTTGTCTTCGTTGGGTGTCTTTTGCTTTTGTGTTGGCCAGTTTACTTTTATTTGCTCAACTCTTAAAGGCCATTTTTCAAACGCCAGATATGGTGTTTTCCTTAGAAAATATATTTAATTGGGGCTATATTGCCGTAAATGCCCAAATTGGATTGCATAGCAGTTATGCTGCGCTCTATTTTGCTTTTTCGGCGGCAATTTGTTTATTTTCCATTTCCAATTTTCGTACGTGGTATGGCAAAACTAAATGGGCCTATCTTTGGAGTGCGTTTGCCTTTATCATTGCGCTAATTTTCATTTTTGCTGTGTTTGTAGTGGGAGCAAAATCGGGTTTATTATCTTTAGGGAGTTTGTTTGTGTTATATTTTATCTATGAAATTGGATTCCAAAAGCACTATGTAAAGAGTGCAGTTACCCTCTTGAGCTTTTGTCTTTTTGTAGGAAGTCTTATTTATTTCTATCCTTCGGTACTCAACAAAATGAAAGATACTTTTAGCACCGTGCAACAGATGCATTTACAAAAGCACGAACTTTACCAAGGCAGCACAGCCTATCGGGTCTATTTTTGGGAAACTGCCCTCGCAACGATTCAAGATAAACCCCTCTTTGGCTACGGCACGGGCGATGTAAAAGAAGCCTTAGCGCCTCATTATTCCGATACTCTTCGCAATGTGTTATGTAGTACGATTCCAGAAAAAGATACGTATTTAATCGAAAATCATATTCCTCCTTATAATCCGCATAATCAATTTTTGCAAACGAGTATTGCTATTGGCTTGTTGGGGCTGTCTGTGTTTTTGTCTATTTTTGTCTGTGGGCTCTACTGGGCTTTTCGCACACGGAGCATTCTCTTTGCTACTCTCAACCTTTTGTTTTTGGTCAATTGTCTAACTGAGTCTATGCTCGAAACACAGGCAGGTATTGTGTTTTTTGTGTTTTTTTATTTTCTATTTTTTCTCTATCTCTATCCCAAACTCGGCGAAAAAACAGAAACTGCGATTTTAAAAGAAAAATAGCATGTGTAGTTCGAGGAGTCCGTTTATTTGTTTTATTCTATGTCTAAGTCTAGGCTTGCTATTGCCTACACAAGGGCAAGCCAAATCGAAAAATTTTGCGTATAAAGGCTTTACAGGAGGCATGTTTTTACATACGGGCTATGTGCAGAGTAAACCCTTTCCTATAATTGTAAAGGAAGGAATCACTCTTCAACAACAAATAAAGGGAGTGCCCATAGGGATAGGGGGTAAATTAGCCCTGCTTTTTGGTAATCATTGGCGTTTTGGCATGGAGGGCTATGCAAGTAGTGTGCGCTATGGAGCCACGCGTAGTGCCTTCAAAATAGGCTGGGGAGGCCTACTGGTAGAATTTATTTATCCCATTCAACGCTATGTACCTTTTGTGACTCTTACCCTTGGAGGCGGAGGAGCCAAAAACATGATTTTATTAGAAAAAACAAAAGATGATTTTACGCCCTTATCGGTGGTGTATCGAGAATATGGATTTATGGCCATAACACCCTCCTTGGGTTGTGAATTTTTGATGAGTAAAAAAATGAAAATTGTACTCAAAGCCGATTATTTATTCTCTCCTACGCAAGAACCCGACTTTGCTTCGGGTTTTCGTATTTATCTAGGATTTTTGTTTAATAATATGCGATAAATACGTTTGCTAAAATCGCGCATACCTTCCGAAAATAAATAAAATAAAGCAAAACTACATAAACTATATAGCCCCACAATCTTTAGTCCATACAAACCGAGATGCCAGAAACTAGTAGTTGTTTCATTTATGCCTAAAATTTGTTTTAAGCCATATACAATACCTATACTTCCCACGCATAGCAAGGCAAATAGGCCGTACTTCAAAAAATACCAGCGTGCTCGATCGGCCATTTTGCTACGAAACAGAAAAAAAGGCTTCCAAATACCAATAATTAGTATCAAACTGATGAGCACCCCCGCTAAAATGCCATGTAGACCATAATAATAGCCAAGCAAAATGGATAAGCCTACATTGATGGATACCTCCAGAATTGGAGCCAAAATATCTTGAAAGAGCCCTGATGCAGCTATATAAGAATCAACAACTCCGCGTGTGATTTGAATAAAAACACTTGCAACAATAAGAAGCAAAACACCTGAATCCAATATAAAACTAGGTCCTATCCACAAGGAAACAAAAGGATTGGAAAGAAAAAACAAGCCTACACATAAAACGGAGGCAAACCAAAATCGGAAACTAAAAAGTTCCCAAAACACTCCTTGACTTTTGGAGGGATTGTTTTCGGCAATCAAATTGCCTATACTGCCATCCATCCCTTTAAACAAATTTGCAATTAAACTTGTAATACCCAAGGTGATTAGTGTATAATTCCCATATTTGGTTACTAAACTCAGTGAAGCGTAAGCATAAATAAGCAGGGGGGTAGTTTGAGCTAAGGCAATGCCCCCAATCTTATGAAAAAAAATTTGTTTGGTTTTACGAATAATATCAGGATACTTGTTTTTGAGTAATCGCCCTTGTTTAGGAGAGGCTTTGAGCCAAGGATAGTCTTTTTGAATGGCTAGTTGTAGGCCCACACTTGTAAGAATGGCAAATAGCACTTCGAGTCCCAACCAAGGAATATAGGGCGTGGGCATATAAAGCAAGACACCAATTTGACAAAGGGATTTTAAGATCCGTCCGCCTTGTACAATATAATTTACTTTGTATAATTTTTGATCGGCTTCAAAAAGAATTTGTTTATAATTGAAAAAATAACCCAGTAAATTACTAAATAAAAATACCCCAAAGGTAAGATAGGCATAGCTTAGGGGTAGATTGGTTTTTCCGAAAAAATAAGGAAAAAAGAAAGCTAAAACACAAGCTGTACCCAAAATTACAAACCCAATATTTCGATACAAATAGGCTTGAATAGAGAGAATATTTTGTATTTTTTCTCTATCCTGGGTCAATAAAGGACTATACAATGAATAAGCAATTGCCGCTCCTACACCCAATTCTGCTAAGTTCAGAAAATTGAGTAGAGAAACGGCAATTGTATTTAATCCTAAAAGATCGCTACCTAAGTAGTCAATAAAATATTTTCGGCTAAAAAAAGCTACAAAAAGTTGAAAGGCATATAAGACTAAGCCAACCTTACTATTTTTGATACTATTTTGAACCCTCGACATGCTTTATGCAATCTCCCAAGTGTCGCCACTATTGAGTAGATCGTCCACACATTGGATTTTAGAGGTTTTTTTAGCGCCTTCAATTTGATCTTCTAAAAGTTGGTTGTAGGTGGTGCTTTTGGCAGAACGAATCACCCCTAAAGCCACAGGAAATTCAGGTAAGGCCATTTTGGCCAACATCAAATGAATGCCTGGATCTTGACTAAATTGATCATGTACCAAAATATCATTTTCGGTAATGCCATTTTCACCAATAGTGACCACTTCTAAGCGCGTGCCATTGAGACGAATCCCTTTGCAATGATCTTTGCCAAAAAGCATGCGTTCGCCATGTTTTAAATGCAATTGATGGTCGTCGCGAGTTTCTTTATTGGTAATTTGAGCATGTGCTTTATCGTTGAAGATTACACAGTTTTCTAAGATTTCAACCACCGAGGCTCCATCGTGTTTGGCTGCTTCAAACATCACGTCCGACATCATTTTAGGATTGGTATCCACCACACGAGCATAAAAAGTGCCTTGAGCACCCAAAACTAATTCACCAGGATTGAATGGATGTTCAATAGTGCCTAGAGGAGAGGTTTTGGTAATGGCACCCATAGGAGAAGTAGGAGAATATTGTCCTTTGGTCAAACCATAAATCTGATTGTTGAACAACATAATATTTACATCCATATTACGACGAATAATATGAATAAAATGATTGCCTCCAATGGCCAAAGAGTCCCCATCGCCCGTATTAATCCAAACACTCAAACTGGGATTGGCAAGTTTTACGCCCGAGGCAATGGCATTGGCACGTCCGTGAATACTGTGAAATCCATACGTGTTTACATAATAAGGGAATCGCGAGGAACAGCCGATACCTGACACAAACACAAAATTTTCTTTTTTGTATCCAATTTTAGGAAATACATTGGCTACAGCAGAAAGAATGGCGTGACTTCCACAACCGGGACACCATTTAACCATTTGATCACTTACAAAATCGGCTTTTGTAAGTTCTTCGGTTGTTTTTTCAATAACTATTTTCATAAATAATAATTTTTAATAAATAGGTCTTATGTAACTTCATGAGTTTTGTTCACTTTTGGAGTGAGAGGTTCCGCTCATGATTGTTTCATAATTTTATTTTCCTTCCAAAATTTGAGTAAAACGAGCACTTAATTCATTTACGGTAAAGGGTAGGCCCTGTACTTTGTTGTATTGTAAAAGAGGGATATATTGAAAATTCATACGTAAATAGTTTACAAATTGACCCTCATTTAATTCACAAACAATTACTTTTTTGTAACGTTTAAGAATTTCTTCGGTGTTGCGTGGAAGAGGCATAATATAGTTGAAGTGTGCATGGGCAATACTTTTGCCTTGTGCTTGTAATTCTTTAACTGCCGTAAGTACGGTGCCTTCAGTGCCTCCCCAACTTACTACCAATACATCGGCTTTATCAGCGCCACTGACACTTTGTAAAGGAATCATATCGGCTACTTTTTCTACTTTTTCTCTCCGTAGGCGTACCATAGTTTCGTGATTGGTAGAGTCGGTGGATACATTGCCTGTAATATTTTCTTTTTCAAGTCCACCTATACGATGGCGTAAACCTTCGGTACCAGGAAGTGCCCAATAACGAGCGCCTGTTTTTTCATTTCTTCGGTAAGGTTTGTAATTAGGATCGTTAGCCTCGGCAATAGGAGGTGTTATTTTAGGCATATCCGCCATTTTGGGAATACGGAAAAGTTGAGAGCCATTACCAATAGACCCATCACTAAGTAAAATAACGGGAGTCATTCGTTCCAAAGCAATACGTCCAGCTTCAAATGCATAGTAAAAACAATTGGAAGGTGAAGAGGTGGAAAGAACTACCACAGGAGCTTCTCCATTACGGCCAAATAAAGCTTGGTATAAATCGGATTGCTCCGATTTGGTAGGAAGACCCGTAGAAGGACCTCCTCTTTGTACATCCACTACCACCAAAGGAAGTTCAGTCATTACAGCTAAGCCTAAAGCTTCACTTTTAAGAGAAAGACCTGGACCCGAAGTTGTAGTACAAGCCATTGAACCTGCAAACGAAGCGCCAATAGCCGAACAAATGCCTGCAATTTCATCTTCAGCTTGGAAGGCTTTGGCTCCTAAGGAGCGATGTTTGATAATTTCAACCATAATATCTGTGGCAGGAGTAATAGGGTAAGATCCCAAAAATAAAGGACGACCCGATTTTTCGGAAGCGGCCAATAAACCCCAAGCGGTGGCTATATTTCCCGTAATATTACGATAGCGACCTTTTTCCATCTGAGCTGCAGGAATAGTGATGGTTGACTCTACCACTTCGGCGGTATCCGCATAGTCAAAACCTGCTTGCAATACAATTTTATTGATTTCGATCATTTGCGGCTTTTTCTTAAACTTGGTTTCAAAAAAGAGCAAAGTTTGTTCAAGACCACGGTTGAAGATGTAATAAATCATCCCCAAGGCAAACATGTTTCTGGTTTTTTCTATGGTTTTGGTGTCTACGCCTAGTTTTTCTAAGGCTTTATGTGAAAGACTGCTAATGGGCGCTGGAATCATATTGTATTTTTCCAAACTATGATCAGCAAAAGGACTTACTTTGTAGCCTGCTTTGGCAATGGCTTCATCGGTAAAAGAATCGGCATCTACAATGATACTAGCGCCAATTTTTGCCCATTTGAGGTTTGCTTTCAAAGAGGCAGGATTCATGGCAACGAGTACATCACAAGCATCTCCTGCATTACTAATTTTGTTTTTCCCTACATGAATTTGAAATCCAGAAACCCCTGCAATGGTATTGTGCGGAGCACGAATTTCTGCCGGATAATCAGGAAAAGTGGCTAAGTCGTTTCCAGCTAGGGCTGCAGTATCGGAAAATAAAGTTCCCGCAAGTTGCATTCCATCGCCAGAGTCGCCAACGAACTTCACAACTACACTATCTTTTTCGATAGATGAGATTTTTCTATTGGACATATCTATATATTTTTTTGATTTTTTTAACCTTGATATCAAACTTCATAAAGCCCGTTAGAGATATTTGAAGACCCTTTTTGGTTTTGTTTGGTTTGATATATGAACTAGCTTGCAAAGATAGCTTTTTTTATTGATTTAGAGAAGGAAAATCTATAAAAAATTAATATAAAAAAAGGGTTACTCTCAAAGGAGAGTAACCCTTTTAGATTACAGATTGATATGCTTATTCAGGGTGAATAGCGTCCACTGGGCAAACATCTGCACATGTTCCACAAGAAGCGCAGAGGTCTGGATCAATTTTGTAAATAGGGCCCGCAGAAATAGCTTCTACTGGACATTCATCAATACATGTTCCGCAAGCTGCGCAATCATCTGAAATTTTGTAAGCCATGATTTTAAATTTTTTTAGGTTTCTAATCGAATGCAAATTTATTTCAAATTTCTTATATCTGCAAATTTATTTTCCTTCTCCTTTGCAAACAACGAGGATTGTATATAAAAGAATTTTGAAATCACTTAGTAAAGATCTGTTTTCCAGGTATAAAAGATCATATTGCATGCGAAGTATCATTTCTTGAATATTTTCGGCATAGCCATATTTAATTTCACCCCAAGAGGTAATTCCTGGTTTTGCATTTAAAAGAAGTCGGTAGTGGGGAGCCGTTTGGCAGATTAAATTTACAAAATATTCTCTTTCAGGGCGAGGGCCCACCAGAGCCATATCTCCTTTTAAAACATTGTAAAATTGAGGGAGTTCATCCAAACGGTATTTGCGCATAATTTTTCCCCAAGCGGTAACGCGAGGATCTTCATCATTGGTCAATAGAGGGATGTTATCCTCGGCTTCTAAATACATGGAACGAAACTTGATAATTTGAAATTTTACGCCATGCAGACCCAAACGTTCTTGAGTGTAAAAAATGGGACCTGGCGATGATTTTTTTACCCGATAGGCCGTATACAAGAGCAAGGGCGACAACAAAAGTAATCCCAATGCACAAAATAAGCAATCTAGCATACGTTTGAGTGCTTTTTGCCATAAAGGCATTGCATCAAATGACAATACAATGAGAGGGGTACTAAATATTGAATTAGTTTTAACGGCGCCCAAAAGATAGGATTCAAAATTAGGACTTACTTTAATGATGAGGCTATCGGCATAAAGCTCTCCTAAAATTTGGGTCAAAAGTTCTTTTTCGTCATCTTCTAAGGCAATGATAACTTCTTCTATTTTTGCATCATAGATAATTTCTCTAATTTGTGAAATATTTCCCAAGCAACCTAAAGAGATTGGATGAAGGGAACGATTACTATTTGTTTTTACATAGCCAATAAAACGATTGCCTGCAGTGGGTTTTTCATTTTCCAGATCGTGGTAAATGCTATTGGCCTTGTTGCCATTGCCAATGAGTAAGGTGTTGAACCCTATTTTTTTTTCTTGTATCAGTTGATGGGTGCGCGAACTTAGCAAAAGTCTAAAAAATAAAAGTAAAGGAAAATAACTAAAAAAAAGAGTGAAAAGATAGGTATAGTAAAGGGTATACTTGCCTATTACATCATCTAAAATGATACTGAAAAATAAAATCAAGCAGCCCAAAACGCTCATGTAAAAACTTTTTTGAATATCTTCGGTTCTCGATTTTCGGTATATTTGGCGATAATAGCCACTTATATAATGTAAACAGAACCAAAAACCAGGGTACAGTAGTAGGCCTTTCCAAAAATTGCTATCCGAATACATGCTAGCCAATATGTTGGAAAAAGAGAAGCCTTCTTCCAATTTTCTAAATCCAAAAAATAGGATCCACGATAGAATGGCCACCAAAAGGTCGCAAAGGATATAGTTATTTATTTTTGTTTGCCTAGCCATGATTTATGTGCTTTTACACTTTTGCAATCACATCCATAATTTGATACGCCACTTCCAATGCTTTGGTTCCATCCGAAAATGGGACGGCAGAAGTATGATTGGTTTTGATGGATTCAAGGAAGGAACTCAATTCGGTTTGTATGGCATTGATATTTTCAACTTTTGGATTTAGAATGCGTATTTGTTTTTCTTTTCCTTTGCCAATATCTAAAATCATTGCAAAAGGATCGCTGGGGTCCACATCTTGTATATGTACAATTTCAGATTTCTTCTCCAAAAAGTCTACGGCAATATATGCATCCTTTTGAAAAAAACGTGTTTTGCGCATATTTTTCAATGAAATACGGCTTGCGGTAATATTGGCCACGCAGCCATTAGTAAATTCAATTCGCGCATTGGCAATATCGGGCGTATCGCTTACTACTGCCACTCCACTGGCGCTAATTCGTTTAATTTCAGCATTGACCACGCTTAGTATTAAATCAATATCATGAATCATTAAATCCAAAATAACGGGCACATCCAATCCTCTGGGATTGAACATAGATAAGCGGTGTGCCTCGATAAACATGGGGTTTTTAATTTCGTTTTGCACCGATAAAAAGGCAGGATTGAAACGTTCTACATGACCTACTTGTGTTTTTACGCCAGCTTCATTGGCCAAGGATAACAGTTTACGTGCTTCTTGCGCAGTGGCTGTAATCGGTTTTTCTATAAACACGTGCTTTCCTTTGCGTAGAGCCATAGAGGCAATTTTAAAATGTGCAAGCGTAGGGGTTACAATGTCAACTACCTCGCAAGCATCAATAAGCTTATCCAAATTGTCGTATAGAGGAACTGCAAAACTTTCTTTTACTTGTTGTGCATTTTCTAAATCGGTGTCATAGAACCCGATTAACTTGTATTCTTCAATTCCTTGAATGCATTTAATGTGAATTTTTCCAAGGTGTCCAGCACCAATAACAGCAATGTTCATACGTAAAAGTTTTCAACAATATTTCACAAAGATAGGCTTTTTTATTTGAGCTATAATACGTATCTTCGTAAATTGTTTTCACAAAAAAATGTTAGTTATCTTAAAAAAATGTTAGACTCTTACAAACACAAAGGTTTACGTAAAAAATTAGTCGAAGAATTGGGCCAAAAAGGGATAGAAGATGAGCGTGTACTCAAAGCTATAGGAGAAATTCCTCGGCATTTGTTTATAGATTCTTCGTTTTTGGAATATGCCTATCAAGACAAAGCCTTTAATATAGGAGAAGGTCAAACCATCTCTCAGCCTTATACTGTAGCCATTCAAACGCAACTTCTCGATGTGCAAGCGGCCGATAAAATTTTGGAAGTGGGTACGGGTTCGGGCTATCAAGCGCGGGTTTTAGATTTGATGGGAGCAAGGGTCTATTCGGTAGAACGTCAACGTCCCTTGTTTTTAAAAGCAAAAAAATTATTAGGAGATTTTAAAAGTACGGTTCGTTGCTTTTATGGTGATGGATATGCAGGACTTCCCGCTTATCAACCTTTCGATAAAGTAATTGTAACCTGTGGTGCTCCGTATATTCCCGAAGCTTTAGTGGCTCAATTGAAGGTGGGTGGGATTTTGGTCGTGCCCATTGGCGACGATCAGCAAACGATGGTGAGAGTCAAAAAAGAAAGTGAAAGTGAGATATCGGTTAGTGAACATGGCAATTTCCGTTTCGTGCCTATGTTGGAAGAAAAAGCCAAAGGTTAAAATTTAAAAAAATAATATACGCATGCACTCCGACTCTATACGTACGTCTATCTATTCTTTTGAAAGTTTGGTTTCTACAAATACGGAAGCGGCCAAAATGTTGAGAGAGTCGTCTCAATTATTTTTGTATCCCTCCATGATTATTGCGCAAATGCAAACGCAAGGCAAGGGGCAAAAAGGCAATCAATGGCAAAGCCCTGCCAATAAAAATATATATGCTAGTTTTGTTTTAGATACTTCGTTTATTCCCATAGAAGATCAATTTCTTTTAAGTAAAATTATAGCCCTAGGAACGCGAAATTTTTTAAGTCATTATATTGCCCCTTCGCGTATTCAAATCAAATGGCCCAACGATCTATACATTGATACACATAAAAAAATTGCGGGTATACTTATCGAAAATAAAATTATGGGTTCCGTGTATTGTAAGGCAATTGCGGGAGTGGGGGTCAATTTTTTGCAAGATTGTTTTCCTACCTATCTTCCTAATCCCACTTCGGTTATTTTAGAGGCTCCCTCTCTAACGAAGCTTCCGTCTATCGAAAAGGCCGCTTCCGAATTATTTGATGCAATTTTGCAGGTTTTCCAAGAGGCCAAACAGCATCCTAGCTCGATCAACGAGCAATATTTGGCACATCTTTTATTTTTTCAACAACGCAAACCTTACCAATATAAAGGAGAGCGAATGGAAGCGACCATCAAAGGGGTGGATACTTATGGACATCTACAATTAGAAACAGATACAAAGTCCATGATAACGGCCGATCTTAAAGAACTTACTTATCTTTGGGAAACAGACCATATACGCTAGAGCCACTTCCACTCATCGAGGCATATACTGCACCTTCTTTATACAACTGCGCTTTTGTCTGTGCTATAATCGGATATTTTTTGAATATCGAGGCTTCAAAATCG
>JAVVPL010000017.1:16701-26431 GCA_036655775.1 Bacteroidales bacterium
TGTTTCCATTCTTGGATAGGATATTGTAAAAGTTCTGAAAGTGGGGGGCGATGGGCTTGCGGCACAATTTCGCTATACGCTTCTTGGGTTGAAATGGATACGGGCGGAAATCGTAAAATAGGGGTGTAGTTTTTGAGTATTTCAAGGCATTGCATGGGGGCTTCTTCAAAAACATCTCCTTTTTCAAGCCCTAGTACTGCTTTGTTTTCGATAAAAAAAGCACAATCACTTCCTAGTTTTCGACAGATGCCTTCCAATTGAGAATGATCCAATCCAAGTTCAAATTTTGTGTTGAGTCCTTTGAGACAGAATGCGGCATCGGCAGATCCACCTCCTAAGCCAGCTCCATCAGGAATAATTTTATGAAGAAAAATTTTTACGGCTGGAATTTGTTTTTTGGGGGAGATATTTTTGGAAAGTTCTTCTCTTAGCAAATAAAGTGCACGCATCACCAAATTATTTTCCATGCTACAGTTGATGGGGCGACCACTCAAACAAAGTTCATCCTTTTGTTTAGCTCCAGTGGCTAAATCTTCTTGGCTTATAATTTCTAGTATGTCGCATAAGTGGGTGGGATAGAAAAGAGTATCAATAGAATGAAAACCATCCGCTCTTTTTTTGCAGATGTGTAATCCTATATTTATTTTAGAATTTGGAAAAAAAATCATATCTTCGCGCTTTAAAAAAACAAATTTTAAGACAAAAATACATTAAATTATGAAAACACTCAAAGTTTTATTCTTAAGTTTATGCACATGCTGCCTATTGACCACGTATGCACAAGATAAAAAAACAAATCCAAAGGAATCCACAGCTACGTTTTTGGTTGAATTCGATTGTAAAGGTTGTGCGGCAAAAGTTGAGAAAAATATTCCTTTTGAAAAAGGGGTGGCTGATCTGAAAGTGGATTTTGATAAACAAACGGTTTGGATTAAATATCGCAACGATAAAACCGATACCACTACATTAAAAAAAGCGTTTGCTAAAATTAAAATTCCTGTAAAAAGGATTCAGTAAAAAATTAAATCAAATATAAAAAACGGCCCTATCTAGAGCCGTTTTTTATTTTATCCGTTCATCGAAACCAAAAACTCTTCGTTGGTTTTAGTAAATTTTATTTTGTCTCGTAAAAATTCAATTGCCTCAAGTTGAGTCATATCGGCAAGGTGATTGCGCAAGATCCATACTTTTTGCAAGGTGTCTTTGTCTTGCAACAAATCGTCACGACGTGTACTGGATGCCACAATATCAATGGCAGGGAAAATGCGCTTATTTGAAATCCGTCTATCCAATTGAATTTCCATATTTCCAGTTCCTTTAAATTCTTCAAAAATTACTTCATCCATTTTGGAACTAGTTTCGGTAAGTGCCGTTGCCAAAATAGTGAGCGAACCTCCGTTTTCAATATTTCGAGCGGCTCCAAAAAAACGTTTAGGTTTTTGTAGGGCATTGGCTTCTACCCCGCCCGACAACACTTTGCCAGAAGCAGGACTCACGGTATTATATGCACGAGCCAAACGAGTAATAGAATCAAGTACAATCACTACATCATGTCCACATTCCACCAATCGTTTTGCTTTTTCTAGCACTAAATTGGCAATTTTCACATGTCGTTCGGCGGGTTCATCAAAAGTAGAAGATACCACTTCGGCTTTTACACTGCGCGCCATATCGGTTACCTCTTCAGGACGTTCATCAATAAGTAAAATAATCATATATACCTCGGGATGATTATACGCAATGGCATTGGCAAAATCTTTCAACATCACGGTTTTTCCTGTTTTGGGAGGAGCCACAATTAAGCCTCTTTGTCCTTTGCCAATAGGCGTAAATAAATCCATCAAACGCATAGAAAGTGCATTTGAAGGTTCTCCCGTAAGGGTGAATTTTTCTTCGGGGAACAGGGGCGTTAAATAGTCAAAAGGAATACGATCGCGTATAGTTTCAGGTTTACAGCCATTAATAGCATTAATTTTTCCCATAGGAAAATATTTTTCACCTTCTTTGGGTGGACGAATGGTGCACTCTACGGTGTCTCCTGTTTTGAGACCTAAAGATTTAATTTGAGCAGGTGACACATATACATCATCGGGAGAACTCAAATAATTGTAGTCCGATGAACGTAAAAATCCAAAATTGTCAGGCATCACTTCCAATACGCCTTCGTAACTTACCAAATTGTCAAAATCGTAATACGGTTCTTTCTTTTCTTGCTTCTCTGCTTTTTCTTTGTGAGTAGCAAGTGCTGGAATATTTTTATTGGGTTTGCCAGTATTGGGGTCTTCCCAATCTAAGGCTTTTTGAACCTTATCGTGGGTGAGCACATTTTGTTTTTCTTCTTCGTTATCCTTTGAAAGTACAGGCGTAAATTCCAAAGAAGGCGTGCTTTCATCTTCATCCTCATCTATGAGGCCAAGCGCTTCTTCTATTTCTTTAATGGGTTGTTTGGCCTGCTCTTTTTTTTGTTTTTTTAAATTTAAACTTAAATTTTTAAGCTCGGGCAG
This sequence comes from Bacteroidales bacterium, assembly GCA_036655775.1. Taxonomy (GTDB): domain Bacteria; phylum Bacteroidota; class Bacteroidia; order Bacteroidales; family P3; genus JAVVPL01. The sequence goes on from JAVVPL010000017.1 coordinate 19,206, forward strand.
TTTCTTTTTGGGAGCTAAATTAGAATGTTCATTTTCTGACAATAGAGTATTTTCCAAAGAGGCGGAGGGGGCATCGGTGCTTGTATCTGTGGGTGCTACTTCGCTTGTTTGTATAAACGTATCTTCAGGTAATGAGAGTATAGATACCTCTTCGTTTTTTTGCACTAGGGCTGTTTCTGGTGTTGCCTGTGGAAGGGGGTCTTTTTTAGGTGTTGGTGTGGAGAGGGTGGGTCCTTCTTTGGATTTTTGAGAAATGGACTCTTGCTCTGAAAGTAGAACCGAGGGATTCCCTTCTATAAGACTTGGCGTGGCATGTTCTTTATGTTTGCTTACTTGTACAATCATTGCTTTTTCGCTCTCTGCCTTAGGTTTTCTTCCGCGTGTCGAACGCACAGAGGGTAAGTCTTTAGGATTGATAATATTAGCAGTGTCAGCCTGTGGGTTCAAGTCGGTGGCGATAGTGGCCTCTTTCTTTTCTTCACTTATTTTAGGTTTGCGACCTCGTTTAACGACCGTGTGTTGTTCTTTGTCTAAGATTGTTTTTTCTGCCGCAATTAAAATGGCTTGTTGGTCTAAGATTTTGTAAATTAAATCTTCTTTGGAAAGTTTTTCAAATTTTTTAATTTGAAGATCTTTAGCAATGTTATGAAGTGCTGTCAACTCCATTTCGCTAAGTTCTAAAATGTTTAACATATTAAAATATTAAGTAATATACGCATGAGAAATTTGCTATCATAAGCTTCCATTAGGAAGTGGTATATAAAGATGGATATGCAATAAATTGTTTTGTGAAAATGTGAGACTAAAAAATGTAAAAAACATAAATTAGGTTGCAAAGATACAAACTTTTTTTGATATGCAAAAAAAAATGTATTTTTGCACTTAGAAAAATTTAAAATAATAGAAATTATGATACAAAGAATCCAATCCCTTTATTTATTAGCTACGATGCTTATTTTGTCGATACTCTTTTTTGTTCCCTTTGCAAGTTTGCAATTAGGTGGACTTGAGGTTTCTATGAGCGTGAGTAAATTTTATCCCGACACATTTATATTTACTAAATACCCTTATATCTTTTGGGGATTGACCCTACTCACGGCGGGCGTTATTCTTTTGTCGGGCTTCGCTTTGCTTTCTTATAAGAATAGAAAACGACAAATTAAATTGGTGAGTGCTTCATTTTTTGTAAATATACTTTTAGTGGGAAGTTTGTTTTTTAGTGTAGAATTTTTAGCACCTAAATTATATACGCAAGCGAATGGAATAGAATATTTGTGGAGTACGTATATCCCTTTGTTGGCAATGTTGCTTATCAGTATGGCTTTGCGCGCAATTCGTAAAGATGAGGCTTTGATACGTTCGGCAGATCGTTTACGATAATTCGATGGTACGTATAGGGCTTATTTCAGATACGCACGCATGTATACATCCTCGCGTATTCAACTTTCTCAAAGATTGTGATCAAATTTGGCATGCAGGCGATTTGGGTAATATGGAAACCTTGGAAACTTTGGCACAATTTAAACCCACCATTGCAGTTTATGGAAATGTCGACGATTATAAAACGCGTAGAACTTTGCCTGAATATCGTTATTTTATGTGTGAGGATTGCAAAGTAATGATGACACATATTGGGGGATACCCAGGAAAGTATGCCAAAGGTATCAGTGCATTAATCAAAGAAAAAAGACCTGATTTATTTGTAACGGGGCATTCCCATATTTTAAAGGTAATGTATGATGCCAAAAATCAATTGCTTTATATGAATCCAGGGGCTGCAGGGCAAAGTGGATTTCATAAAAATATCACCGCCTTACGATTTGAAATTGATAAAAAAGAATGCAAAAATTTGGAAGTATTGGATATTGAAAGAGCCAAAAAAATATAAATATAAATGCGTAAAAATTTTAAAACCTATCTTATCCTTATTGTTGCAGTTGCTTTATGGGGTATTTCTTTTATTTGGACTAAAATGCTTTTGGAAGCAGGTTATGAGCCCATCACGATTGTTTTTATTCGTCTTTTATTGGCCACCATATTCTTTTTACCTTTGTTTATTTGGGGCAAAAATTTTCAAAGAATAGCACGTTCGGATATAAAGGTGATTGCTTTGGCGGCTTTCTTTGAGCCTTTTATTTATTTTTTGGGCGAAAATTATGGACTCAAATTGGTGTCGCCCGAAGTAGCTTCTATCGTCATTGCTACGATTCCTGTATTAACGCCAGTGTTTACGTATATTTTTTTGAAAGAGAAATTTGCGGCACTCAATATTGTGGGCATGTTGATTTCGTTTATAGGTGTAGCTTTAATGATTACGAATGGAGATTTCGTTATCGAAGTGAGTTTGAGTGGTGTTTTACTTTTATTTGTTGCCGTATTGTCGGCCATTGGTTATGCCATCACCACACGAAAATTAAGTTTGAAATATTCGGTCACCACGATTGTTTTTTATCAAACATGGATTGGTTTAATTTATTTTTTACCATTTTTTCTCCTATTCAGTTTGTCAAATATGCAAAGTGTGCCTTTGCAATGGAATTTAATTTTTGCTTTTGTAGCACTTGCTGCGCTTTGCTCTATTCTCGCATTTTTGGGTTATATCTATGGCATTCAAAAATTGGGGGCAAATAAAGCAGGGATGTTTACCAATTTGATACCTGTGGTTACCGTAGTGCTTTCATATTTTGTTTTAGAGAGTTCGTTTACTATCCAAAAACTAATTGGAATTTCTTGTGTGATCTTAGGGCTGTTTGCCACTCAATTGAAATTTGTGAACAAAAAAAGGAGTAAAGAATAAAAAAAATATGTACATTTGTTTTTAAAAATGTAGCTTATGTATCAAATAGATGAAGCGTTTGAAAAAACGGAAATAGAGAGACGTTACCAAAAAATACTGCATGCCTTTAAGCGCGAATTGACGGACAAAGAGATGCAAGATCTCAATAAAGCATATACTTTGGCGGTAACAGCGCATGCGCATGTGAGGCGCCGATCGGGAGAGCCCTATATTTATCATCCTTTAGAAGTGGCTTATATTGTGGTCAACGATATAGGCTTAGGTGCGACCTCTGTGATTTGTTCCCTATTGCATGATGTGGTAGAAGATACCGATTATACCCTTATCGATATTGAAAATATGTTTGGGGTTCCTGTGATGCACATTATTGATGGTCTTACTAAGATTGATGAGATTTTTGATCAAAATGATTCGTTTTCAACGCAAGCCGAGAATTTTAAAAAAATGTTATTTACTCTTTCGGAAGACGTAAGGGTAATTCTAATCAAATTGGCCGATCGTTTGCATAATATGCGCACATTAGATGCGATGCCCTCCGATAAACAACTTAAAATAGCTTCGGAAACCATCAATATTTATGCGCCTTTAGCACATCGTTTGGGTTTATTTACCATAAAAAGTGAATTAGAGGATTTATCCTTCAAATATACGGATCCTGAAATTTATCAAAATATTTCGGATAAAATTAAAGAATCCGCGCCTCAACGAGAAGCTTTTATTGTTGATTTTGTAAAACCCATTCGAGAACGTTTGGAAAAAGAAGATTTCAATTTTTCTATCACAGGTCGAATTAAATCAATTTGTTCCATTTGGGGGAAAATGCAAAAAAAAGGGGTCACTTTTGAAGAGGTCTATGATTTGTTCGCCATTCGTATTGTACTAGACACACCGATGGAGCACGAAAAAACAGAATGCTACAAAGTGTATGGGATTGTTACCGATTTGTATCGTGCCAACCCAAGTCGATTGCGTGACTGGATTGCCATCCCTAAAACGAATGGCTATGAGGCGATGCACACCACGGTAATGAGTAATACGGGTCGTTGGGTTGAAGTGCAAATTCGTTCCAAACGCATGGATGAAATTGCGGAAAAAGGCTATGCTGCGCATTGGAAGTACAAAAATGAAGGTTTAGCTCCTTCCAAAAATCCAGGTCTTGATGAATGGTTGTCCAAAATTCGGGAAATGCTCGAAACGCCCGACACGAATGCGCTTAGTTTCTTGACCGACTTTCGGATGAATTTTTTTAGTGACGAAGTGTATATATATACCCCTAAAGGAGAAGTGCGAACATTGCCCAAAGGTGCCACGGTATTGGATTTTGCCTTTCATATACATTCCGAAATTGGCTTTACTGTAATTGGAGCCAAAGTAAACCATCGTTTAGTTCCGCTTAATTATGAATTAAAAAGTGGAGATCAAGTAGAAATTATCTATTCAAAAAATCAAAAACCCAGTCCAGAATGGCTCTCATTTGTGGTTACTTCACGTGCTAAGCAAAGAATCAAAGATTGGTTAAAAGAGGAATATGCTCAATTTTACGAACAAGGCAAAGCCATGGCCACGGCCTATTTACAAGATTTACAAATGTATTTGGGACCCGACGAAATTCGGATTTTGCAAGAGCATTTTGGAGTTAAGAAAAGATCGGAATTATATTATAAAATAGCCCTACATCAAATAGAAGAAGAGGATGTAAAAAACCTTTTTCAAAAATCGGGAAAAGGGAATTGGTTTACCCAATTGTTTCTAAGGCGTAAGGCCAATGGAGGACAGCAAACTACACTGCAAGATGCCATTCAAGAACAAATAAAAAACAAACCAGAATCTTTACTTTTGGGTCAAGATGTAAAACATTTAACTTATTTTGTTTCCGAATGCTGCAAAGCTATTCCTGGCGATGATGTGGTAGGTATTATGACCCCAAATAAAGGGATTGAAGTCCATAGAACCAATTGTCCTAAAGCTACCGAATTGATGTCGCAATATGGCAATCGTATTGTAAAAGCTAAGTGGAAAAAAGATGAAAATGTATCTTTTTTGTCGGGTATTAGTTTGAGAGGTTTTGATAGAAAAGGTTTGGCCAAAGATGTGTTAGATGAGGTGTCGAGTAAGCATGATATCAATATTCGTTCTATGAATTTTACGGTCAGTGAGGGCGTTTTTAAAGGAGAAATCATGCTCTATATCCAAAACACAGAACATTTACACGATTTAATCAAACGAGTCAAACAAATTGAGTCGGTTGAAAAAGTAAAACGGGTAGATGATTAAATTTTTCGTACTTTTGCAAATCGAAATACACGTATAATCAAAAAAATATTTATAATGAAACCCTCTATGTCGATATTCATACTCTAGAGAGATGAAAGGGCAAGCGCGTTTCATGCAATTTAAAAATTAGTTATATTATGAAAGTTCTCGTTTTGAACTGTGGTAGTTCTTCTATTAAGTATCAGTTAATTAATATGGGCAAAGGGGCGGATGTACTTGCCAAAGGTTTGGTGGAACGTATCGGTAGTGATCATGCCGAACTCACACATCAGGTGCCAGGTAAAGATAAAATAAAAGCGGTCAAAGTCGTAGCCGACCATCAAGTAGGTATCAATTGGGTGTTGGAACATTTGACGAGCCCTCAGTGTGGAGTAATTAAAAATGTAGAAGAGATTGCCGCCGTAGGACATCGGGTGGCACATGGCGGAGAGCAATTTAAAACGAGTGTTTTGGTTAGTCCACAAGTTTTAATCGATTTGGAAAAAATTACGCCTTTAGCTCCTTTGCACAATCCTGCCAATTTGAAAGGGATTACCTCTATGCAAGCCCTTTTACCTAAGGTGCCTCAAGTAGCGGTTTTTGACACCTCATTTCATCAAACGATGCCTGCATATTCGTATATGTATGCTATCCCTTATGAGTATTACGAAGACTATAAAATTCGTCGTTATGGATTCCATGGCACAAGCCATAAATTTGTAGCTCAAAAAGCGGCCGATTTAATAGGGGTAGATATCAAAAAAGTAAACATTATATCTTGTCATTTAGGCAATGGCGCATCTATTGCCGCTATTCAACAAGGTAAATCGGTGGACACCTCTATGGGCTTTACTCCTGTGGAAGGTTTGGTAATGGGAACGCGTGCGGGTGATTTGGATTTAGGTGCGGCCTTGTTAATCATGGAAAAAGGAAATTTAAGTATACAACAAGCCAATGATGTGTTCAATAAAAAAAGCGGATTGCAAGGAATATCGGGTGTTTCGTCCGATATGAGAGATTTGGAAACTGCCGCCTCACAAGGCAATAAACGAGCACAATTGGCATTGCAAATGTTTGAATATAGAGTTAAAAAATATATTGGTGCCTATGCGGCCGTAATGGGAGGAGTCGATATTATTTTATTTACTGGAGGAATTGGAGAAAAAGCTTGCAAATTTAGCCAAGAGATTTTCGAATCGTTTTGCCTTTTAGGTTTAGAGTTTTATTCCAAAGCCAAATATGTCGTACGTGGAAAAGATCAAATTTTGACTCAGCCTAATTCCAAAGTTAAAGCGGTAGTAGTAACCACCGACGAAGAGTTGGTAATTGCTACCGATACGTTTAATATAGTGACCAAATAAGTAAATAAAATTAAGTAGATATGGATTTTGATTTAATAGTCGTAGGTAGCGGCCCTGGTGGCTATGTGGCTGCCATTAGAGCTGCGCAATTGGGTTTGCATACAGCTATTGTGGAACGTTCGGAATTGGGCGGAATTTGTTTAAATTGGGGTTGTATTCCAACAAAAGCTTTATTAAAAAGTGCGCAAGCCTACCAATATGCCAAACATAGCGAATTGTATGGGGTCAAAATTGAAGGAAGTGTGACCCCCGATTTGGAAGCGATGGTAAAACGAAGTCGAACTGTGGCCGAAACGATGAGCAAAGGCATTGCGTATTTGCTGGCTAAATATAAAGTAAGCATTATTGCTGGTACTGCAAAATTAAAATCGAAGCAGCTTGTAGAGGTGCTTTCTGCGCAAGGCGAAAGTGTTGAATATACCGCTTCTCATATTCTTTTGGCAACGGGTTCACGTTCGCGTGAATTGCCCAATCTGCCTCAAGATGGCGTTAAAATTATAGGTTACCGTCAAGCGATGACTTTGCCTTTTATGCCTAGTTCTATGGTCGTGGTGGGTTCGGGAGCCATAGGCTCGGAATTTGCCCATTTTTATCAGTCTATTGGGGTGCAAGTTACTTTGATCGAATTTTTGCCTGCGATTGTACCTGTGGAAGATGCCGATATTTCGGCTCAATTGGGCCGCTGTTTCAAAAAAAATGGCATGAAGGTAATGGTGGATGCTTCGGTAGAAAGAGTGGATACTACGGGTTCTAAATGCAAAGTATATGTCAAAACCAAAAAAGGCGAAGAGATGATTGAAGCGGATGTGGTTTTG
>JAVVPL010000018.1:0-6413 GCA_036655775.1 Bacteroidales bacterium
TTGCAGCCACATCTGACGCATTGAAAAAAGGCGATCGCCTTGCTTTAATTGGATTTGGATCTTTTTCTATTTCTAAAAGAGCCGCACGTAAAGGTCGTAACCCTAGAACGGGTAAAGAAATTAAAATTGCCGCTAAAAAAGTCGTTAAATTTAAAGCTGGTGCAGCATTAAGCAAAAAAGTGAAGTAATTCATCTTTACAAACACACTAAAGTCCTGCCTTTTCTAGGGCGGGACTTTTTTTTAATACGGATTGTAATGAACCCATCCATAGATCTAAATCAACAAAAAGCACTAATAGAACATTTACGTTCTTGTATAGCTCCACAGCGCTACAATAAATTTATAGAAGTTTTGGAAAATAGAACGCAGCATCTTTGCGTAGTATTGGAAAATATTTATCAATCTCAAAATGCAAGTGCAATTTTGAGAACTTGCGAATGTTTTGGAATTCAAGATGTTCATATTATAGAAAAAAGTTTTGACTATACGATATCGCCCGAAGTCGCTTTAGGATCCAATAAATGGCTCAATCTGCAATATGCACAACCAGCCACTGAAAACAACACTTTGGAAACGTACCAAAAATTAAAAGCCGCTGGCTACCAAATTGTAGCAACTTGTCTGCATCAAGAAGCAGAATCTCTCTACGACTACGATTTTACAAAAAAAACAGCGCTTGTTTTTGGTACTGAATTGTCTGGACTTAGTCCTCAGGCCATTGCTTTGGCAGATAAATATATACATATTCCTATTGTCGGCTTTACCGAAAGTTACAATGTATCGGTATCGGCAGCCCTGTGTTTACAACACCTAAGTAGACAACTTAGAAATAGTTCTATTCCTTGGCAATTGGACGAAACAAGTAAACTACAAACACTCCTTCAATGGATGAAAAATTCGATACGAGCGAGTGAACAAATTGTGGCAAGATGGGAAAAAGAACAAATGTCAAAAAAAATATAATTGTTTACTCTATTTAGAAAATAAAAAAATGTCACAAAACAACAATACCGTATCTCATATTGGACGCATCGAATCTATCGATGGCGAAAATATTCACGTACTTATCACTTCCGTATCCGCTTGTGCGCATTGTACCTCTAAGACTGCATGTAGTATGTCTGAAAAAACGGAAAAAAAAATAACAATACAAACCCTTAATGCTTCAGAATATACTGTGGGAGAAGAAGTTTATGTAATTCTTCAACAAAGCATGGGCATTCAAGCCATTTGGTGGGCCTATCTACTTCCTTTTTTAATTCTTATTATCACTTTATTGATAGGGAATACCCTTTTAGACGAAGAAGGTCCCGTTGCCTTAATCTCATTTGTCAGTCTTGCTATTTATTACCTTGTTTTATATTATTTCCGAAAAATTTTGGCGAAAAAATTCACATTCACAATTGCCAAAATAGAAAAGTAAAACAAAAAATCGACAAAACTGCCTAGATATAAGCCTATTTGTAGATCTTAGGCTTTGATTGCAATTGAAATTGCAAAAAAATGCGTATATTTGTAATGTAATTTTAAAATTAAAAAACATGTTACTACAAGGAAAAACTGCCTTAATTACCGGTGCCGCCAGAGGTATTGGAAAAGCTATCGCAATTCGTATGGCAAAAGAAGGTGCCAACATTGCTTTTACAGACTTGAATGCCGATGAGAATATGAAAGCGGTAGAGAATGAATTAATTTCTTTGGGTGTGAAAGCCAAAGGATATGCATCAAATGCAGCCAATTATACCCAAACGCAAGAAGTAGTGGACAAAATCGTGTCCGATTTTGGACGTATTGATATTCTTGTAAATAATGCAGGGATTACCAAAGATGGACTTTTAATGAAAATGTCCGAAGAACAATGGGATATGGTATTGAATGTAAATTTAAAATCTGTTTTCAATTTTACTAAAGCGGTGCAACCTACCCTATTGAAACAACGTAGCGGAAGTATTATCAATATGAGTTCGGTGGTAGGGGTATCTGGAAATGCTGGTCAATCCAATTATTCAGCATCCAAAGCGGGAATTATCGGATTTACCAAATCCATTGGTAAAGAAATTGGATCTCGCAATATTCGTTGCAATGCCGTTGCGCCTGGTTTTATTCTTACGGATATGACCTTACAACTTTCGGAAGAAGTACGTAAACAATGGGCAGACAAAATTCCATTGAGACGTGGTGGAACCCCTGAAGATGTGGCTAATGTCTGCGTATTTTTGGCAAGCGATTTATCCTCGTATGTGAGTGGTCAAATAATTCATGTTTGCGGTGGCATGAATATGTAAAATCTATGCAAATTTTAATTTCGTATTCAGCTGGCTTATATGTGGCCTGTGCGCTTGTTGCAGGAGGTGCTACGGCTTTGCTGTATTACAAAAATAAAAAAGATGAGTATCCTAAACGTGTGCGAGCCATTTTATCGCTGCTTCGTTTTGTACTCGTCTTTTTTATTTGTTTTTTATTGCTTTCACCTTTGATAAAAATGAACAGCCGTAGAATTGAAAAACCCACGGTAGTTGTGGCTTTGGATCATTCGGCATCTATTCTTGCCAATATTTCCAAGCCCAAACAAATTGATAGTGTTCAACAAATTTTAAAAACAAAAATAGATCAATTTTGCGCACAACTTTCTACTAAATATAATGTACATCCACTTTCTTTTGGCGGAAAAAATGAAAATGGATTTTCGTATCATTTTACACAAAAACAAACCAATTATGCGTCTCTTTTTGAAGAGGTAAAAACTCGTTTTACAAATAGAGAAGTAGGCGCTTTTGTACTTATCAGCGATGGCAATTACAATCAAGGGCAAGAAGCTATTTCGGCCTATAAAAACATTGGATTTCCTCTATATACCGTAGCCTTAGGAGATACAAATCCACAAATTGATCTAGGCGTAGAGGAAATTCATTTTAACAATTTTGTATTTGTTAAACAAAACACACCTATTGAAATTGATATTTTCGCAAGCAAATGCAAGGGACAAACGGCATGGATTAGCCTCTATAAAGGCTCCAAACTACTGGATAAAACCAGTGTGCAAATTAATTCAGAATCGTTTGCAAAATCGGTTTCGTTTAATTTTGTAGCCGAGGATTTAGGACTCCAAAAATACACCGTCATTTGCAGTACTTTGAAAGGTGAAAAAAATAAATTCAATAATCATAAAGATTTTTATTTAGAAGTATTGGAGGGAAAACAAAAAATTCTACTTTTAGCACAGAGTCCGCATCCTGATATTAGCGCATTAAAACAAAGTATCGAAAGCCATGCTTTATATGAGGTGGAAGTAGGCTTAGCTTCAAAGATGAATGTGTCTATAAGCAATTACAATTTAGTTATTTTACATCAACTTCCATCTAGAGAAAATCATATAAGCCAATTACTCAAAGAGTGTACGGACAAACAAATTCCCAGATGGTATATATTGGGAAATCTAAGCGATTTGAATGAATTAAATCGTTGGCAAAGTGGCGTATCTATTCAAAGTAAAGGAAATCGATGGAACGAGGTTTTGGCCAGAACAAGCAAAGATTTTAATTATTTTTCTTTGGATGCGAATACTCAAAATGCCATACAAGAATTTCCTCCTTTGTATGCTCCTTTTGGTATTTACACCTTGGATCCATCGGCTCAAAATTTATTTGCTCAAAACATTGGCAATATCGAATCGACCTATCCTTTATGGCTTTTCAATATTAGCAGTTCGCAACGCAGTTCCGTTCTTTGTGGAAGCGGCCTTTGGCGTTGGCGCATGCAAGATTTTGCCAAAAACAAAAACACAGAGGCTTTTGATGAATTAATTGCAAAAAGTATTCAATTTTTGGCGGTACAACAAAAACACGAAGCTTTACAAATAAAAAGTCCGAAATTATTTTACGAAACCGAGCCTGTAATTCTCAATGCAGAATTGTATAATGAGGCCTTTGAATGTGTAAACAACGTAGATGTTCACCTTTCTCTCAAAGATAGTAATGGAAAAAAGTATCAATTTGTTTTTTCACCCTATCAAAATAGCTATCGTTTAGAAATAGGCAGTCTACCTATTGGACTGTATACCTACACCGCTTGGACTCATTTAGGAAATAAAAAACATATTGCTAAAGGTCAATTTAGGCTTATTGATTTAGCATTAGAAAATACACAATGGGTAGCCAATTATACGGTTTTATACAATTTGGCACATCGCTATCAAGGTAAAATGTATACCCTGCCGCAATTGGATCAATTGGCCGATCAACTTCTTCATACCCAATCCTTACCTTCAATTATCTACAACGAAAAATCGTATATTGAATTCGTGCATCAAAAATTGGTATTTTTCTTACTTCTTTTGCTCTTAACTTTGGAATGGAGTATACGGAAATGGTATGGATGCCTATAAATATAGTTATTAAAATATTTAAATCTTACAAAAATATGAAAAAGCAAAACGTTTTTTTAGTACTCTGGCTGCTAATCGGCATCAGTATCTTTGGTTCACAAGTTAAGGCTCAAAATAAAGGGATTTTCAAAATAGGCGTACAAGGGGCAATTGCTTTTGGAACTAACAATACCAAATATCCAGGGGGCGGTGCTTTACTTGATTTTAAATATTTTGTAAGTGATCGGTTTACCTTGAGTTTAACTACGGGATGGCAAGCCTCTACGCATCATTCGTTGAAACAAGCACGGGTGATTATAGCCAACGTCCCTATCTTTGCGGGAACTGAATTTTATTTTTTAAAAAAGTCGAAGATTAAACCGTATATTGGGGTTGGCTTAGGCACCGCTTTTTGTTATTCGCAATTGTCTATCTCTACCTCCGAAAACGTTCTATCTAATTCCACGCAAAAAGTGGAGTTTGCATCTAGTTGGCTTATGAATATTAACGAAAAGATAGGTTGTGAATTTGAAGTACATCCACATGTAGCTTTGTTTGCCGAATTTAATTGTAGCCAATATGTACTTGGCGATTTTATTGATGATTTTACAATGAGTTTTGGCTTGGGAGCGCGTTTTAATTTTTAAAGTATACAATTTTGATATTCCGCTGTATTTTTTTTAGACCTAAACGTAAAAGGGGACTCTCTGCAAATTGGGTATTAAACTCCTCGTCATTCATGTTGAGCCATTGTTCAGGAGTTAAACCTAACAAATAGGAATTGGCTTGAAATTCGGGATGCATTCGAGAACTAAACATCCGTCCACTTTTTATACAATCTAAATTGAATACGCAATTTTTTTGACAACTATCACAACCGTAAAACAGGCTCATTTTCGACTGAAGCTCAATAGCAATAGATTCACTTTCTATACTTGCATAGGATAGGCATTTTGAAGCATTTAATCCGCCCTGAAGCAACAAAGCACCCGTCGGACACGAATGTAGGCAGCTTTGCACACACGAGGCACAGGGGCTTTGCATTAAATCTAAAGGCCTATCATAAGTCAAAGGCACACTACATAGTAAAATACCTATAAAGCAATAGCTACCAAAATCAGGATGCAACAGTAAGCCATGTCGACCTATCCAACCCAAACCAGCACGTTCGGCCCAAGCTTTTTCCATAATAGGTGCCGTATCAACAAAACATCGGCTTTGCAAATGAGGAATTTCATTTTGACAATATTCTTGTAATAAAAACAATCGATTTTTAAGAACTTTATGATAATCGTCCGCTTGCGCATATACAGAAATTCCAGGTGCATTTTGCAACGATTCGGAGGAAGAACCAAAGACGGAGGCCCCATAATTCATTAAGACCACCACTACACTTTCAGCCTGCGGCATCAAAATTTTAGGATTGCATCGTTTATCCATATTTCGAGCCATATACGCCATATCTGCATGAAATTGATTGGCAATATATTTTTTCAAATATATGGTTTCCTGCGCTAAAGGGGCTGTTTGCGCGATACCACAAGCATCAAATCCGAGTTGTTTTGCTTTTACTTTGATTTTGGCAGAGAGTGACATGCAAAAAATATTAAAACAATTGCTCCGAATTCTTAAGTCCAAGTTTGCCTAAATGCTGATAGGCCAAAGCGGTGACTTCTCTCCCTCGAGGGGTACGCATCATATAGCCTTCTTGTATTAAGAAAGGTTCATAGACTTCTTCGATCGTACCTCCATCCTCCCCTACGGCTGTAGCAATGGTGGTCAACCCCACGGGGCCCCCTTTAAATTTTTCGATAATAGTCAACAATATTTTATTATCCATCTCATCCAATCCATGTTTATCTACATGTAAAGCCTCCAAAGCATATTGCGCTATTTTTACATCTATAATTCCATCGCCTACAATTTGAGCAAAATCGCGCACCCGACGAAGTAATAAATTGGCAATACGCGGAGTGCCTCTACTTCGACGAGCAATTTCAAAGGCTGCATCCTCATAAATTTCCACTTCCAATAAGGAGGCGGATCGCA
>JAVVPL010000018.1:6423-21387 GCA_036655775.1 Bacteroidales bacterium
GAATTATAATAACTCAAACGGGCATTGATCCCAAAACGCGAACGCAAGGGCGAAGTCAATAATCCCGATCGTGTTGTAGCTCCAATAAGTGTAAAGGGATTTAATCCGATTTGTACACTCCGTGCATTGGGTCCCGTTTCGATCATAATATCGATTTTATAATCTTCCATGGCTGAATATAAATATTCTTCTACCACAGGACTTAAACGATGTATTTCATCAATAAATAAAACATCATTAGGTTCCAAATTGGTCAAAAGACCAGCCAACTCACCAGGTTTGTCCAAAACAGGACCTGAAGTGGTTTTTACTGCTACCCCCAATTCGTTAGCTATAATATACGAAAGTGTAGTTTTCCCTAAACCTGGAGGGCCATGTAAAAGGACATGATCCAAGGCCTCCCCTCTTTGACGAGCCGCCATCACAAAAACTTTCAAATTGTCGACTACTTGTTCCTGCCCTTGAAAACTATCAAATAAAGAAGGACGTAAGGCCCTCTCGACCTCTTTGTCGTTCGGATTTAATGGTGCAGAATTGGGATTCAAATTGTCGTTCATAAATATAGTATAAAATCGTATTCTGCAAAGATACGGGTTTGACGTCTATTCTCAAAGTATCTCAAATAAAAAATAAGCGTAAAAATAAATCTATGATTTTTTTTAAAAAAAATCATAGAAAGCTACCAATATATTAAAATTTATATCTAAATTCGCATATATTTTGATTCAGTTCGTTTTTTGCTTGTAAAATAGCTTGTTTTCGAACTTTATCAGTCTATACTGCCTCGTATATTTTCAAGTTGAAAATACAATTTTAATAAAACTATTAACACATGAAAAATATCTTAGTAGCCATTGATTTTTCGCCAGCGTCTTTAAACGCATTGGACTATGCGATAAATTTAGCACATCTTATAAAAGCAAATTTAATGCTTTTATGGGTAGATAATCTTGTTTCTGAAGATGAATTTACAACTTCAAAATGTCAATATCATCACAATGATGCCATAAATAAATTGACCGAATTGAGAGACACCTTAATTCTACCTCGTTTAAAAGATACGGAAGTATCTTTTAAAATAAGATCGGGTAAAATAGAAGAAGAGGTACGCAATCAAGCCAAATATACCGATATGGATTATGTGATTTGCGGCACCATTGGTATGGGGAAGGCAAAAGAAGTGGGCACCAATACTTTTAAAATAGTAAGTTCTATCAGTTCCTGCCCTGTAATCAGTGTGCCTCCTTCATATACTTGGCGAATCAAAGATCCTAATCAGCCAGCTATCTTAGTTCTTCCTATCGACAGTACACCCGAAACACGTCAAAAAACAGACGATGCCATTATCTTGGCTACAGTTTTAAATATCAAAATACACATTTTAGGTTTATATTTCACCAAATTGTCTTCTTTACGTCGAAAAGTAGACCAATATGTATCACAAATTGAAAACTATTTGGATAAAATATCCATTCCCTATTTAACTGTATTTAAAGATGCGGATAATATTACGCGTACAACTTTAGCTTACGCAAAAGAAGTAGATGCCGAAATTATTATCATTATGAAAGAACAAGAAATAGCTACTCAAAACCTATTTATAGGTCCGTATGCGCAACAAATGATTAACACCTCTCCCATTCCAGTGATGTCTATTACAAGTAAGGATACCAGTTTTATTCCAGATGCCTTTTGTTGTGCAAGTGGAAGCTAAAAAATTATAAATAATGTCTAAATATCTATCTATTTTTATTTGTCTGTGGCTTTGTGCGCAAAGTTTTGTCAGTGTGGCAGATCCACAAATTCAAAAGAGTGTTCTCCTAGATCAATTAGTTGATAAACATATTGAATATAACCAAAATTTTCCTCCGCAAGGATTTCGTTTGATCCTCTTTGTACAATCGGGGAATCATTCCAAAAACGCTTGTACAGAAGCTAAAAATTTATTTTTAGCTTCCTATCCTTTTGAATCGGCTTATGTTATATTTGATGAACCTTATTTTAAATTGAAAGTTGGCAATTTTAGAACCCGCATGCAAGCACAATATTTTTTAAATTTAATTAAAACCACCTACCCTCAAGCTTATATTGCAAAAGATATTTTGGATGTGGCGGCCTTCTTAGATTTAGCACCAGCAAGCGACTTAACACCTGCAAGCGAAGGAGAAGAATTGATTGCACCCGAGAATGAATCTGAATTTTAAATTCGGGCATACTATCGCTAAAAAAAACAGAATTAAAGTACCGTAATTGTGCCTGCCATACTGGTTTCTTGCCCATTACGTATCACTTGTACATTATAGACATATACCCCCGAATGTACATAAGCGCCTTTGTATTTGCCATCCCAACCAGGTTCTAAAGAATTGGTTTCAAATATCATTTTACCCCATCTATTAAAAACTCTAAACCGAATTTGATCTGAAGCCAAAAAAATTCCAATAGGTTTGTAATAGCTTGTCATTCCCTTGGGATTGAATGCTGTAGGCATATAGAAAATAGGATTCCCTTCATTTAAAAAACCTATTTCGTTGGATTTGACCGTATCTTGAAAAGCATCTCCTAGTGCAGAGGGCGAATATTCAATGGCTTCCACATAATAGCACCACTGTGATAAATCGTCTTCAGCAGTCCATGATTCCATATACTCATATTCATCAAATCCTTGTACAGAGGGAAGTCGACGACGTTCTTCAACTTGCATATTTTGTGTATTTTTTCGATAAACCACATACTCAAATACTCCATCCCAGCCTTGATATGCATTCCAAAACAATCGCATTTGTTGTGCCGAAAGCATTTCTTTTTGTAAATAGAGTGTGGCACAAGGAACTGTTTGCAAACTGATTCGCGCACAAGTATCCATTAAAACCAACTGATAATAACGTTCGCCTAAATTGGCATTGGCTGTTTTATCGATATATGTATAATTTTGTTCATTCTCAATGGAGGCAATTTCTTTAATCAATTTTTTTTTCGCATTTTCACTTTCTTGCCTATAGACCAAAATGCTTTTAAATGTACTGATTGTATCTAAATAAATAGAGAGTAATACTTCTCCATCGCCTATTTGCGTAGCTTTTCGCAAATACAAATTTCGAGCTAAAAAGGCTTCTTCCACATATAAACTATCGGTAAGTGCGGTCGAGGACATTTGAGAGTTATTCCATGCTCTAAGCATAAATTTATGCCAACCATTTTGTTTAAATCGAGGATAGTTGCACTCATTGGCAAGCGGATTTGAAATATTGATAATTTTTTCAAAAGGCATATTTTCAAAGGCATGAAAAATCTCAAAATAAGCAATATTATCAAGCATATTGTGGGGCCCTGACCATTGAATATGAAGACTATCTCCACAAAGTGGAAAAGAGACGTTACTCACACAAACACTCCGTTTTTGAATAAATAAACTTCCATTAAAACACGCATCTAGGGCTTGTACTCTGTATTGTTCTGCTTTTTTAGCTTGGCTCTGAGGATCGCTATACGAGGTATTCCATCGCCCCCATACTGTATCCAAAGGATGTAGCGAAATATCAATCATCTTTAATACGATATATGCTTTTACATCTTTCGACTCACTTGCCTGCCATCCCAAAATAATTTGTTGATTGTTGTTATTGACACTGATCGAATCAAAGATCACCGCTTGCGGTTCTTGTAGATCTTGAATATGCAATGTGATGACATTGGAAATAACTTCTTCTAAAGGAGTCATAAAAACAATTCTATACGAAAAAGAACTATCGCAGGCATAAATAGAATCATTATAAGCCAAAGATTTAAGTGTATTTATTGGAATCCATACATTTTCTTTTTCTCTTTGCACCAAAAACGCAGCTTTCAAATTCAGTATATCGGAGGTTTGTTGAGGATGATTCCAATTTAGGTAGGCAATACCATCACTCACTCCTTGCTTATTTTTAGAAAATCCAAATAAAACTAAAGAATGTAAGGTGTCACTCATCGATGTATAAATTCCATTTCGATTGCGTAATTGAATAAAATACGAATAGGATTCCGATTTAGTTTGCAAATTGGAGTCCACATACACACTGTCTTTAGAACGTGTAAACTCCGCTATTTTATGATACGTAGACGAGGTTCGAGAAGCACGCCATAATTCACAAGCTTCGGTATTTGCCGACCATACAGCGGTCCATGTAATTGCAATGCGAACCGAATCCACTACTTCAATTTTTTGAATATGGATAGGAGTTTGCCCTTGCATATACAGACCTATAAAAAGGGTTAAAAATAAACTGTAAACTAATTTTCGCATTTTTATTTGCCCACACTGACTTCAAATATACTCTCTTTTACAAAATATTGTTTGGCTACTGCTTGTATTCTTTCAGGGGTAATATACATCAGACATTGCAAAAAATCGGTATAATAATTTACATCTAAATTATATAACAGATGATATTTCATTTTTTCGGCCAAATCGAATATTCCATCCATATCTCGCAACATTTCACCACAATAGCAAGAGCGAACCACTTCCAACTCGCGCTCACTCACTTCTTTACTTGCTAATTTTTCCATTTCTGCATAAATTTCATCTTCCACCAAATGGAGAGTATCGGCTTTTACTTCCGAACTAATCATCCACGTATTACTATATCGCAAAGGAATCAAATAGGAAGAAATGCCATAAGTATACCCTTTTTCTTCTCTAATATTTTTCATCAAACGTGAACCAAAATAGCCCCCTAAAATATAATTCACAATACGAAATTCCGCAAGATCGCTATTACTGGGTAAAGGAACGGGCTTTCCCATCCGAATGGATGCTTGCATAGCCCCTTTGAGAGACAGGGCTTGTTTTTTATCGACCGAAGCATGCCAATCAATCTGTGTTGGAAGTATACTTGGCGTACCATTCCAATCGGAACCTCCAAAATATTTTTGCAATATTTCTAACAAATTTGCATTATACAATCCAGCGATCACAACTTTGCAATTGACCGAATTATATTGTGCTTTATGAAAACGAACTAAATCCGCTCTTGTGAGAAGATCAAAATCATTAATTTGTATGGAACTTCCATACGGATGGGTATCACCATAGACTAAATGAAAAAAAGCTTTACGAGACACTTCGCCTACCCTTTGTTCCGCAATTTTAAATTTTTGTTTTTGTTTCGTCAAATAAATATCTAATTCTTTTTGCGGAAATATTGGATATTTGATGATCTCTTCAAATATTTCTATTACTTTGACAATATACTTTGATAAACAATAAATTACTAGACTAGATTGATCTCTATCGGAATATTTTTCAATATAAGCCCCATAATAATCAAGTTTTTCGGAAATTTCATCGGCGGTAAATCGGAGCGTACCTTCGGTCAACAAGGAACATACGGCTTGAGCTAATAACTTTTTGTCTTGGTAGTATGCACCAGCTTCAAAAATAAATTCCAAACGCACCACCTCTTGCGTGCCTCCAGAAAACATATATATAGGTAAGTTGTTGGTCAAACATTGTTTAGATGCTATCAATTGCGAAAAATCAAAATTTTTCAAATCAAAAGGCTGTATTTTAGGTTGTTTCATTTTACTATTTTGTTTTTTCAGCGTAATAATACATAGTGGAACAATTTTCTGGATACAGATATTGTTTACTTACTCTTTGCAAATGGGAAATATCTACCTGACGATATTTCCGATCTTCTTCATTCAATAAAGCAGCTCCTCCCATCAATTCAAAATAGGCTAGATTCATAGCTTTATCTAAGGCTTTCATATTTGAAAAAATCAAAGAAGTTTCTAATTTATTTTTTACTTTTTCAAGTTCTTGTTCACCGATAGGTTGCCTCTTTATCTCTTCTATCATTTCTACAATCGAGGCATCGGCCATCTCCATCGACACTCCAGCACTCAAAGTGCCATTGATCATAAACGTACCCGCTTCAATATCCCCCGACACAAAGGCATTTATATCCGTAAAGATTCGTTTGTTTTTTACTAACTCAATATAAAATCGAGAAGATTTTCCATTTGATAAAATATCGGAAAGTAAATCAAAGGCATAAAAATCGGGATGCATACGAGGACAAATATGATAGGTTTTATATAGTGTATTATGAGGCACATTGCGTTTTACATCCAAATGTCGCGCTTGCGTTTGTTCGGGTTCAGCAGGAATAGAACGCAAAGGAGTATGCGCATTAGGAATATGCAAAAAATATTTTTCCACCAACAATCGAGCTTCTTGCATTTGGATATCTCCTGCTAATACTAATATGGCATTGTCGGGATGATAATAATTTTGAAAAAATTGTTGTATGTCTTTCAAGGTGGTTTTTTCAATATGACTTATCTCTTTGCCTATGGTTGACCACGAATAGGGATGTTGTGTATATACTAAGGGTTTCATCAACAAACTCACATCTCCATAGGGTTGATTCAAATAGTTTTGTTTAAACTCTTCAATAACTACTTTTTTTTGAACTGAAAGACTTTTGTTAGAAATATTTAAAGCCTCCATTCGATCACTCTCCAACCATAATGCCGTCTCTAAATTCAATTTAGGTACACTGATATAATAATTAGTAAAATCGTTGTTTGTAAATGCATTGTTTTCCCCTCCCACGGCATCTAAAACCACATCAAAATTAGGTGCATTTTTGGATCCGCTAAACATTAAATGTTCAAATAAATGAGCAATTCCTGTATGCTCTTTGTTTTCATCTTTCGACCCTATATTATACAATACATTCACCGCAATCATCGGAGTGGTTTTGTCTTGATGTACAATGAGTTTAAGACCATTATCCAATACACAAATCTCAAACTCTATTTGCATTGCAAATCCTTTCCTATATCTGAACGAAAATATTTTCCTGCAAACTTTATTTTATCAACTTGTAAATACGTTTGATGCAAGGCAATTTCCAAAGTCTCAGCCATGGAAACAGCAGCAATCACTCGACCTCCATGAGTTACTATGGCGCCTTGCTCATTTTGTGTTGTCCCTGCATGAAAAACAAAAGTATCTTCGGTCTGTGATAATTGAATATGTATCACATCTCCTTTTGGGTAGGCTTGCGGATAGCCTGCAGCAGTCATCATTACGCAAGTAGCAAAACGAGGATCTATTTGCAAATCTATTTGATCTAAACTTTGGGTGCCTACCGCTTCAAATAAAGCCACCAGATCGGATTGTATACGGGGGATTACAACTTCGGTTTCGGGATCACCCATGCGTACATTGTATTCTATCACATAAGGATTCCCTTCCACATTCATCAGTCCAATAAATAAAAAACCTTGATACGGAATTTTTTCTTTTTGTAAACCTGCGATGGTGGGTTTCACAATTTGCTCTTCTACTTTTTGCATAAAAGGGGTATCGGCAAAAAGAACGGGCGATACAGCTCCCATTCCACCTGTATTCAATCCTGTATCCCCTTGACCTATCCGTTTGTAATCTTTGGCTGAAGGGAGTATTTTATAATGGATTCCATCGGTCAAAACAAAAACAGACATTTCGATTCCTGACAAATACTCTTCTATCACTACTTTGTTGGACGCTTCTCCAAATTTTGAGTGTATCAACATCTCATCCAAACCTTTTTCGGCTTCATCCAAGCGATTTAAAATAAGTACGCCTTTACCTGCAGCCAAACCATCGGCCTTTAAAACATAAGGCGCTTTGAGTTCGCGTAAAAATAATTTTGCGTCTTGGATACTTGCAGCGGTAAATGTTTTGTAGCGTGCACTGGGAATATGATGGCGCAACATAAATGCTTTTGAAAAATCTTTACTTCCTTCTAGCTGCGCGCCTGTTTTTTGCGGTCCTATACATACTACGTTTTTCAAAGCCTCCTCAGATAAAAAATAATCGTGTATCCCATCCACTAAAGGTTGTTCGGGTCCCACTACGACCATAGATATTTGATTTTCCAATACAAATTGTTTAATTGCAGAAAAATCGTCCAATTGCAAATTGATATTGTTTGCGATAGAAGCAGTACCTGCATTGCCTGGAGCCACAAATAAACGATCGGTCTTTGGACTTTGACTGATGCCTCTTGCTAAAGCATGTTCTCGCCCACCCGAACCTAAAAGTAATATATTCATAGATGTAAAATTTTTATTAAATAGGTTTTATCAAACTTTCATGAATGTTGCAACATTTTGGCTAATGCGCTTTTGTTCATGTTTGTTGTATTCTCTTTTCGTATTTATAAATTAAAGGGATTCAAATTTATCTTCGGCTCTTTCTTTTAAAAACAATTTAGTACGTAAATATTTGTCGAAACTAAACAATAAAGAAGGCAACAATAATAAATTGGCCAACAAAGCAACTAATAAGGTTAAGGATACCAATATTCCCATCCATTGTGTTCCGCCAAAAGAGGATAAGGAAAACATAGAGAAGCCCAAAAATAAAATAATGGAAGAGTAAAGCATACTAAAACCAGCTTCTCCTAAAGCATATAAAACAGCTTGTCTTCGATTTTATTTATTCATACGCAACTCCATTCTATAACGAGATAAAAAATGAATTGTATTATCCACCGAAATACCTAGCGCTACACTAAAAATAAGAATTGTCGATACTTTGATAGGAATTCCCACATAACCCATCACGGCCGCGGTTATCAGCTGAGGCAATAAATTGGGAATAATGGCCAACAATACCATTTGCCAAGAAGAAAATAGAAAGAACATCATCAAAGCAATGAGCACGGCAGCTAAAATTAAACTTTGTAATAAGTTCGTCGTCAAATATTCGGTCCCCTCTAGAAAAACAATTGAATTGCCCGTCATAGATACCTCATAGCGTGCCGTATCAAAAATTTCGTCTAAACGAAGAGCTAAACGATTTTTGATATTTAAAATTTCTTCCGTACTCAAATCTTTCATCTGTACTCCTACACGCGCAATCTGCAAATTAGAATCTACATACGCACGCAAAACGGATCCCATTCCTTCAATGCCCGTTTTTTGAGCAATAATTGGATTGGCCGTTAAACTTCCTTGTTCCTTATTTTTATCCACAAGCGTACTTGCATTTTCGCCTTTAAATGAGTGATCAAATGAAGGCATATAATCCATCATAAAACCTATTTCATGCTGAGAGGGTAAAGCATAAAATAAAGGATCTCCATTATAATAAGCTTGTTTTCCAAACTTGATTACTTCCAATATCGAAAGTGATTTTGAAAGATCCTTATAGCTGCCTAATTCTTCGTTTAATTCATCTAATTTTTTCAAAAATGAATAGCGAATGACTCCTTTTTCTTTTTTGGTATCAATCATTATTTCTAAAGGTAAAACCCCTTTAAAATTACTCTCGAAAAATTGCATATCTTTAAATAATACCGATTTGTGGGATACATCATCCATAATACTAGCCGAATTTTTAAGTCGGAATACGCCAAAAATCGATACAAAGACTAATAAAAGAAAAACTGCATAGATATAGGGACGTTTACGACTGACCAAATATTCGGCTTTTTCCAAAATTCGCCACATCAATTTATTATCCAAATGCCTAGTATGCGACATTTTAGGCGCTGCTGCATAACTAAAAAATATAGGCAATAAAATTAAAGTAAATAAATAACTAGTCACAATACTCACCGCAGCCACAATACCAAATTCGACCAAAATTTTATTGCCCGTGACAATAAAAGCCGAAAAACCTATGGCAGTAGTAATATTGGTCAATAAATTGGCTCGTCCTATTCGACTAATACTCCGCGAAAGCGCAAGTACTTTATTTTTGTGCGTTCGATACTCCTGATGATATTTATTGATTAGAAAAATGGAGTTTTCTACGCCAATAATTACCAACAAAGGCGGAATAATCCCTGTCAGTGCAGTAATTTCAAAATTGAATAAAGAAATAAAGCCTAATGTCCAAATAATATTAATGGCCACAATAATCATTGGAAGACAAATCACACGCCAGGATCTAAAAAACAAATACAAAGCAAGGGTGGCTACCAGCATAGATAAAAACAAAAAGAAAACCAATTCATGTTTTAAGGTTTCGGAGGTAATGGTACGAATATAAGGTAAACCTGAATAATGCGCTTGAATATTATTTTTTTCGCCAAAAGCGTCTACCACTTCTTTGAGACGGTAGGTGAGCGCAATGCGATCTTTACTATTCAGCGCTTGTGGATCCAGATATACCATCATCAATACCGCATGGTTATCTGTCGAAAACAAACGTCCATCATAAAAAGGTAAATTATACATTTGTCTCAACATCGAATCCAAGGCCACTTGGGTTGTGGGCATGGGCGAAAATACATTCACTAAATTGAAACTTTCTTGCTCTTGATTTTTTACTATATTCAAGGCATTAGGCAATGCCATTACCTCTGCGACTCCTTCTAATTCATTAATATCATCGATTAATCGAGCCCATTTATGGAAATAGGCTAATTGAAATAAATTTGTATCCGAAAACCCTATAAATATGGTATTCCCATCGGCTCCAAAAATATCTTTAAATTTTCGATATTCTTTTTGTGTAGGATCGTCATCACGAAGCATTTGTATCATTTCATACGACATACTCACTTTGGATGCAAAAAAACCTAAAAACAAGGTTAAAATGCCAATCACTATGATATTTGCCAATCTATTACGTAAAATAATACTTACTATTTTTTGCCACATGGATTCTATAATTTTATTCGAGAGTTCATAAACTTACAAAGATACGCTTTTTTGTAAAAAAAACATATCTTTTTTTTTATTAAAAACCCTATATAATAATGCTTTTCTCTATTGGTTTATTTTAAAACTTAGCGTAACTTTGCTATCGAATTTTTATACTTTCTCTCATTGTCCCCATAGCAAGAGTAAGATAATTAAAATTAACATTATTTTCGTATGAAAGTTAAACTCTTTTTACTGTTACCTCTTTCTTTTGTTTTCATTTTAGGTTGCAAAAGTGCATCTAGGCAATTGGAATTGGGCAATTATGATAGTGCCATTAGTCAATCGGTAAAAACACTACACCGAAATCCATCTAAAACTAAAGCCTTTTCGGTACTTCAACAAGCGTATGAATTGGCTAATTTCAATGATAACGAACATATCAAAGCATTAAAAAAAGAAGGGGATCCTTCTTTGTGGGAAGAGATTTATTACACCTATGTGAGTTTAGACTATCGCGACAAAAAAATCGGAGAATTACCCGATTCGTTATTTTATCGTATTATTCCAAACCCCGTTGATTATAGTGCAGATATGGAAAATGCCAAATTAAATGCCACTAAATTTCTCTATGAAATTGCCATGCAACTCTTGAGTACCAACACCAAAGTAGATGCACAAACGGCTTATAATTGTCTTTTAAGTGTGCAGAAATTTTATCCTAATTATAAAGATGTAGAAGAACAACTGGTCAAAGCGCGCATTATGGGTACTGTACAAGTACTCATTCGTATCAATAATTCATACCAATGGCAATCTTTGCCTTTTGAAGCTAAAAATGTACTGTCGAGTTTCAATACTATGGCCTTAAACAAAGAATGGGTTATTTTTTCTACTACCGATAATTTGACTACAACCTACGATTATTATCTTGATTTATTCTTCGATTGGTCGATTGTACTTCCCATGTATTTAGATAATCGCAACTACACTATTGCCAAAGATATTACATAAATAAAAAAAATAAACGATTCTACCGAACGAGAAGAGAAAATTACTGTAGAATGTAAGGTGAGTGAATTTCAGCAACGCAAAGTATGCAAAATGCGTGCAAGTTTAGAATTGATAAATATAAATGCAAATCAAATTGCATATTCAGCACCTATTACTGCCGAATTTGTATTTGCCAATCAATGGGCCATAGCTAAAGGGGATGTACGTGCTTTGAGTGATCGAACCTTAGCTTTATTAGGACAAAAAGCGCTTCCAGAACCTCCCGATACATATATGCTTGTGGGTGTTTCTCAAGTAATGTTAAACGAAGTACAAAGAGAAATAGAATACTGCTCCTTACATAAAATAGAATAAATTCAAGCGAATGCAACAAGAAAAAATTTTAAATTTATTTTCCTTTCGCAAAATAGCAATTCCGATTCTTCTTGGCGTGTTGACGGCTAGTTATCTTGTATATAGAGATCTTTCAAAGACCAATTATACTGAAATATGGAATTCAGTAAGCATACAATGGACGTATCAACATACATTTTATCTTTTTTTGGCTATTTTTTTGGTTTTTTTACGCGATTTGTCTTATATCTACCGTATTCGAATTCTTACCGACAAAAAATTAAGTTGGCGTCACAGTTTTCAAGTAATTATGCTTTGGGAATTTGCCTCCTCGCTCACGCCGTCTGTGGTGGGCGGATCGGCCGTTGCTTTATTCATTGTAAATAAAGAAGGAATCTCTGGGGGAAAATCCACTGCAATTGTAATGGTCACGGCTCTTTTAGACGAATTATTTTACCTTCTAATTGTTCCATTTGCCATACTGATCGCGGGATTTAATAAGGTATTTGCCGCCTCTAGTGAATTTCATTTTTTAGGTAGTTCCTATTCGGCTTTTTGGATTTTTTGTATTGGATATTCTTTTATTTTTATTTTAATTAGTATAATTTGTTATGCCATATTTATACGTCCCATTCACTTCAAAAATTTACTTAACAAAGTTTTTAAAATAAATTGGTTAAAAAAATGGCAACCCAAAATTGAAAAATGGGGCAATGATTTATTGCAAACTTCAGCTGAGATGAAAGGGAAAAAGCTCAGTTTTTGGGCTCGTACATTTGGAGCTACGGCCTTTTCTTGGACCGCTCGTTTTTTTATGCTCAATTGCTTAATAATGACCGTAAATCCACACCTAGATCAAATCCTCGCCCTAGCTAGACAATTGGTAATGTGGGTTATTTTGCTTATAAGTCCAACCCCTGGAGGCGCTGGTATTGCGGAATATGCACTTCCCGTTTTTATGGGTGAATTTATTCCTTTGGGTTTAGCCTCCTCTATTGCTATCTTATGGCGTCTTTTGAGTTATTACCCTTATATCATTGCAGGGTCTTTGGTTCTACCTTTATGGCTCAAACGCGTATACAAATCTAAAACAATAAAATAAAAGCGACCTTAAAAAGATCGCTTTTACTTCTATATTTATAGATACTTATTTTTACTAAATTGCATTTTATTTACGCATCAATTTTTGCATATTTAGCATTCTTTTCGATAAATTCTCTACGAGGAGGTACATCATCGCCCATCAACATAGAAAATATTCTATCCGCTTCGGATCCATTATCAATGGTAACTTGGCGTAAGGTTCTAAATTCAGGATCCATAGTAGTAGTCCATAATTGCTCCGCATTCATTTCTCCTAAACCTTTGTATCGTTGAACATGTACCGTATTTTCTTTACCCGCCGACATTTCAGCAACCAAAGCTAAACGTTCTTCCTCTGTCCAACAATAGCGTTCATCTTTTCCTTTTTTAACTAGATACAAGGGTGGCGTTGCAATATATACACACCCATTTTCTATAAGTTCTTTCATGTGTCTAAAAAAGAAAGTTAAAATCAAAGTAGCAATGTGACTTCCATCCACATCGGCATCGGTCATAATAATTACTTTATGATATCTTAGTTTAGTTAAATTCAAACCTTTGCTATCATCATCCGTTCCTATACTTACGCCTAGAGCGGTATAAATATTTTTGATTTCTTCACTTTCAAAAACTCGATGGGTCATTGCTTTCTCAACATTCAAAATCTTACCTCTCAAGGGTAGAATCGCTTGAAATTTTCTATCTCGTCCTTGTTTGGCCGTACCCCCTGCCGAATCCCCTTCGACCAAATATAATTCACATTTAGTAGCATCTTTTTCGGAACAATCGGAGAGTTTCCCTGGCAAACCAGAACCTGTTAGTACATTTTTACGTTGAACTAATTCTCGAGCCTTACGAGCTGCATGACGAGCTGTAGCGGCTAATATTACTTTATTGACAATCAAACGTGCTTCTTTAGGATGCTCTTCCATGTAATTAGTCAACATTTCACTGACCAATTGGTCGACCGACCCCATCACCTCATTATTTCCCAATTTAGTTTTTGTCTGTCCTTCAAATTGAGGTTCTTGTACCTTTACCGAGATCACAGCGGTTAAACCCTCTCTGAAGTCGTCTCCACTAATCTCAAATTTGATTTTATCCAACAATCCCGATTTTTCGGCATATCCCTTAAGAGTTCGTGTCAATCCTCGACGAAAACCCGCTAAGTGAGTTCCCCCTTCATGCGTATTGATATTGTTAACATAAGAGTGTATATTCTCTGTAAATGAAGTATTGTACTGCATGGCCACTTCCACAGGAATATTATTTTTTTCACCTTCCATACAAATGGCTTCAGGCATCAATTTTTCTCGAGTTTCATCTATATAACTAATGAAATCTTTTAAACCTGCCTCCGAATGAAATATTTCTTGATCACAATTCCCTTCTTCATCCATTGAACGAAGATCTTTAATACTCAAAGTAAGACCTTTATTTAAAAAAGATAATTCACGTAAACGATCGGATAGAGTTGAATAGGAATATTCAAGCGTTGAAAAGATACTGGCATCGGGCGTAAATTTTACATAAGTTCCTCTTTTTTCAGTTTCACCCACTTGTTTAACTGCATATAAAGGAGCTCCTTGTGAGTACTCTTGCATATAATGCTTTCCTTCGCGAAAAACTTCTACTTGCAAATGGGAGGCCAGTGCATTCACACAAGAAACCCCTACCCCATGTAAACCACCCGATACTTTATAGGTCCCTTTATCGAATTTACCACCTGCATGTAGCACGGTCATCACCACTTCCAATGCAGAACGACCTTCTTTTTCATGCATTTCCGTAGGAATTCCTCGGCCATTATCAAAAACCGATATTGAATTATCTTCATGAATTGTAACATTTATTTCATTACAATACCCAGCCAAAGCCTCATCAATAGAGTTATCCACG
>JAVVPL010000018.1:21397-25891 GCA_036655775.1 Bacteroidales bacterium
CAAATGGTGTAGTCCTCGCGTATTGATATCGCCAATATACATGGCAGGACGTTTCCGTACGGCTTCCAAACCTTCAAGTACTTGAATGTTACTTGCGGTATAATTACTTTTTGCTGTTAAAGACTCTGTGTTTTCAATCTCACTCATAATCAAGCTGTTATTTTATTTTAAAAAACTAAACAAAGATACAAAAAAAAACGCAAAATTACTACCTTTTAAAGGTATTTTTATGAACATTTTTTTAATCCATCAAACGCCAAGTAATTCCAAATTGAACGGCTCTACCAGCCAAACCATAATGCGGAGTTGCTATGGTTTTATATCCAAATAAACCTTGATTTACATGGGCGACTTTTACAAAAAGATTGGCAGATTTAACTCGAAAATTAACAAAGACATCGGCTAACATATAATTCCCAGTCGTAATTTCATTTTGCCAATAATACATCCCCAAAGCGGGCATATAAGCATCCGCTTGATATGGCGTATTGTAGTAAATATCTAAGCCGACATGAATGGTTGCTATATTTTTGATGGGAATAATTCCATAAATAGTTTCTTTTAAACAAAAAAGAGGAAGATGTAAATAATCGGGATTGCTCGAATATTGAGCCAAAAGCCTATTTTCCCAACCAAACCAACCAAAGATAAATTTTTTGGATAACATAGCTTTTGCTACAAAAAAACTTTTATCTACTTGTTTGGGCCCATCAGCCAACAACATTACATAATCATCTTTAAAATAACAACCCGCCAAAAACTCCCAACCTAATACTTTTAATTGTAATTCAGCATAAACTTCTTTTTCGGGAGTAAAATCATAATTAAAATAAAAATGATTGGATAAATAACGTTGTTTGACCCAATCGGTTTGCATATTTTTGATGCCCGCTTTCAATCGAATACCATCTCGACCTCGATAGGAGGTATTACTACCTGTGTTGAATAAATAAGCGAATTGAAGTGCACCATTCAAATCGCCTGCATTATATCCTCCTAAAACTTGTTCATAATATACATCTAGCAAAAAATTCTTTGATCTGAAACGCATTTCAGCAAAAGGAATCCATTGCACTATATTATTTTTTTCTATCATATCTTTGAGTTGGATATATTCATTTTTTACACCAAGTAAAAACTGCACGGGGAAACGTTTATTCACACTCTCAAAATCACTACTGCTATACAATAAAGTATTCGACATTTTTACGATACGATTGGTATCTTGAGTCAAAGCCGCATTAAGATAAAAATGTTCATAAAAATCTTCCTGTGGAGAACTTTGATCCGTATAGACCGATCGATATTGATTCAACTCAAAGGTATGCATTAAAAACCCATAGGAATATATATTGGGATGCAAACTATCCCCTTTGTTTTTGGCAAAATGATAGGAGTGTTTTAAAAAATAAGAATTTTCTTTCCAAGAACGATTTGCTTTTAATAAATTGACAGGTATCAACAAACGATTGGGTTCTATATTTTGCGTATACAAAGAATCTGTTACCATCCCCCCATTTTCACCTATGGTTATACTGTTGCGAATATATCCAAACAAAGCTTTATATTTGCCTTTTTTTGAAAAATAATTTCCATAAATTCTAAGATGATGATGCATCGTTTTTGAATTTTGAAAATAACGTGCCTTATTGTCGGGCATCTGCAACACTTTGTAATCAACGGTTAAGTTCAAACCTTGCGCCACATTTTGTGAATGTACCACGCTAAATAAATCTTCTTTTCCAAAATTATTTTCATAACTCAAAAAAGTGTAGGCTCGCTTAGTTTGATAGAAAGGCGTATTGGCAAGAGTATATCGCCAAGAGGCAAAGGGATCAACTCCATAGGAAAACCCCACCTCCTCCTTTAAGGTATATTCCATCAACTGATCAGGCATTCCCAAACCGCCTCGATCTGCCCTAAAATCGGGTCCATTATATACAGGATTGAAACGCTGCACCATCCATAAGCCCGTATCTATGGGCGTAAAATAAGGCACCGAAGTTTGTAAGGTTTGATCATAAAAAAAATACGTACTGCCTGTATTGAGTTTTTTAAAAATTGCATACTTTGTAGTATCTTTTGCTTTTGAAATCGCCCTATTTTGAGAACTATCCTTGATGGGCTTTGCTTCCATTCCCAATGGATTAGCCGAAACTGTACTCAGTAAAATAAATGCATTGCACAACAATATCCACCAACGTAAATAACACTTCACTTTCATTTTTTTCATGCTTTGCATAGACATTATAATTTATTGAAAAGTAAAGAATGAAAATAGGGAGTCAGTTTTTGAAAAATACAATTCAGTGCCCCTGTATGCTCTCTTACGTAATTCGCGCTTGCTTCTGAAGCCTGTTGACATGCAGCAGCAGAAGACAGCCATTGTTCTAAATATGCAGACACTTCCGTACTATTTTTGATAGAAAAGGCCGCTTTTTTTTCGACTAAATCCACCGCTTCGGTAAATTTGTGATATTGAGGACCAAATAATATAGGCATTCCAAATACCGCGGCTTCTAGCACATTGTGTATTCCTTTACCAAAACCTCCCCCAATAAAGGCTATCTCCCCATATTTATATAATTTAGATAAAAACCCAATTTTATCCACTATCAAAATTTGTAATTTTTCAATCTCTTTATATTGACATTTTTCCATATCCGACAAACATGCACAAGGATAGGAGGCAAATAAAGCTTGTATTTTTTTTATATGCGCCTCCCCTATTTCATGGGGCGCTATTAAATATTTTAATTGTGATGAATGTTTTGCAAAACATTCAGACAAAATCATTTCATCTTCGGACCAAGTACTACCACCAACTAATAAAGGAGTATTTCCCTTAAATTGAGCTAACCATGGATAGGAAATAATTGTATTTTGAATTTGAGCAACGCGATCAAAACGTGTATCTCCACTACAATATACCGATACAATCCCAATACTATGAAGCAATTTTACGGAGGTTTCATCTTGCACAAAAAAACAATCTACATTCTTCAATTGCGCTACGAACCATGGTGCATACCACTTGAAAAAATATTGATTTGCACGAAATTTGGCAGAAATAAAAAAAGTAGGAACCCTCTGTGTTTTTAATTCAATCAAATAATTGTACCAATATTCATATTTTATAAAAAAAGCCATAGAAGGCTTGATAATAGATACAAATTCCCTTGCATTTGTGCGCGTATCCAAAGGCAAATAACAAATTTTATCTGCTTTGTCATAATTTTCACATATCTCATATCCCGAAGGAGAAAAAAAAGAAAGCAAAATTTTACATGCTGGATACTGTTTTTTCACAGCCTCTATCAAAGGACGACCTTGCTCAAATTCACCTAATGAAGCACAATGAAACCACAATACACTCGCAGTTTCAGAAGAACGCCAGGATAGTAAATCTGTTTTCCAAGCTTTGCGACCTCGACAAAAAGCCCGTGCTTTGGCATTACCCAAAGAGGCTAAATGAAGAAAACCTGCATAGAATACAATTCCGATAGTATATAAAAAACGCATTAGCTTCAAATCTTTTTTAATTGAAAAGAAAGATATTTAATTTTCTTTCCTTGACTCAACCATTTTTGTTCATAAAATGTTTGAATGTCCATAACTTCCAGGTGTGAATTATTCGGATTATACAAATCGGCCGTAGCCATCAGTAAATGATGTCCTTCAGCCTCTATCACAGCATGTAAGGTGTATTCATACAAATCAATATCATCCGTTTTAAGATGAATAATACCCTCAGGTTTGAGAATTTGTCGATATTGCTGTAAAAACCAAGATGAAGTCAAACGTTTGTTTTCTTTCTTTGGTTGCGGATCAGGAAACGTTATCCAAATTTCATCCACTTCGTTTTGAGCATAACACAAAGTAATAAATTGAATACGTGTCCGTAAAAACGCCACATTAGTCATTTTTTCTTCATTGGAAATTTTACACCCATGCCACATACGCGCACCTTTGATATCCATTCCAATAAAATTACACATTGGATGCCTTTGGGCTAAGCCCAGAGTATATTCCCCTTTACCACAACCTAATTCCAAAATAAGCGAATGCTCATTTTGGAAAAAATTCGATCGCCACTTTCCTTTTAAGTCTATTCCTCTTTTACACTCTTCTGTACTTGGTTGTAACATATTTGAAAAGAGTTCGTTTGCCGCAAATCTAGCTAATTTATTTTTACCCACTCCAAAATTTGTTTATTTTTTATATATCCAACAAGGAATTCCTTTTTGATCTCTCACTATGGCTTTAAAATCAAGCGCTTTATCCATATCCGAAAAACTCTTTACACTTACCATATATAAATTTTTTTGCGCATCATGTAAAATTTCAACCGTATAGGCTTTGTCGTTCAATTCTCGTTTACGTTTATCTGCATTTTCTTTAACTGCAAAAGCATCTGCTATAATATAATAGCGCAAAGCCGAAGAAGTTGTTTTGCTTGCTTGTACCTTATTTGCAGGCATTTTGCTTACGGCT
>JAVVPL010000019.1:0-25265 GCA_036655775.1 Bacteroidales bacterium
GCAAGCTAGATCGGCTGATGTAACCGCTTTTGAACTTGCAATTAAAGGTTTAAATGGGGGACATTCGGGCATGGATATTATTTTGGGTAGAGCCAATGCTAATAAATTATTATTTCGTTTATTGAAGGTCTTGGTCAAAAAATGTGGCGTTGAAGTGGCTACTATCAATGGAGGAAGTTTACGTAATGCAATTCCTCGAGAAGCTTTTGCTTTAATTACGGTGCCTTCTACCAAATTGTCTTCTATGGAAAAACACATCCAGGCTTTCTTTGCTGAAACTAAAGCAGAACTAGCTTTGGTAGAACCTGAATATAAAGTAAATACTACTTCGGCAAAATTACCTAAAGAAGTAATGACTAAATCGTCGATTACAAAACTTATCAATTTGATTTATGGCCTTCCTAATGGCGTTATTCGCATGAGTGATTCGATACACGGCTTGGTGGAAACTTCTACCAATATGGCTATTGTAAAAGCCGATAAAGGAGTGGCAGAAATTTCTTGTTTATTGCGTTCTTCGGTAGATAGTGCAAAAGCCGACTTAGTGGAAGCAATGGATTCTGTAATTCGTTTGGCAGGTGCTAAGGGCGAATTTACAGGAGGATATCCTGGATGGAAACCAAATCCATCTTCTCCTATTTTAAAAACTATGCAAGCAACTTATAAGACATTGTATAAAACTACGCCTAAAATAACGGCTATTCATGCAGGTTTGGAATGTGGCTTGCTAGGGGGTGTTTATCCTAATTTGGATATGATTTCGTTTGGACCTACTATTTCATCACCTCACTCTCCCGACGAAAAAGTAAATATTGCTTCTGTACAAAAATTCTGGGATTTCTTGGTGGCAACTTTGGCTGCGGTACCTAAAAAATAAAGAATTTTAATTTTATAAAAAAAGCTGCTCTCTACGGGCAGCTTTTTTTATGGTTTTACAAGTTTAGTACTCATCTTCATGAAAGAAAAAGTCTTCTTTAGTAGGATAGTCAGGCCAGATTTCCTCTATACCATCGTACACCAAACCATCATCTTCCAATTCTTCAAGATTTTCAAGAATCTCGACAGGCAATCCTGAGCGCATAGTGTAGTCTATCAACTCCATTTTTGTTGCGGGCCATGGTGCATCTTCAAGCTTGGAAGCCATTTCGAGTGTCCAATACATAATTTTGGGTGTTTTAATTTTTTTGCAAAAGTACTATAATTTTAGAGAAAAGCAAATAAAAAAAAATTATTTACTTTTCTTTGCAAAATCATTTTTGTGACAAGGGGATATAATCGAATAGCAATTGCTTATTCTCCTTTCCCATGACAAGCTTTATACTTCTTTCCACTTCCACAAGGACAAAGATCATTACGACCTATTTTTTTTTCTACATGGATGGGTTGTACTTTTTGTTTTTCTTGTGTATTTCGAGCAGCTGCTTGCACTTCATCTTCACGAGAAGTTTTCATGTGACTCATATCCGTTTGTTGAATACGCGCTTCTTGTGCCGCTGGATTTTGAGATGGAAGAGAACCTAAATTTAAAAAAGCTGTGATATCTTTGTTGACATCCATCATCAATTGTTTGAAAAGTTCAAAAGCTTCAAATTTATAAATTAAAAGGGGATCTTTTTGCTCGTAGGAAGCATTTTGTACCGATTGTTTTAAATCGTCCATTTCACGAAGATGTTCTTTCCACGCATCATCAATAACGGCCAAACAAAGTCCTTTTTGTAAAGAGGTAATTAATTCTTTACCTTCGGTTTCCATACATCTTTTGATATTGGTAACTACTTCGAGCGTTTTCTTTCCATCTGTAATAGGAATTGCAATGTTTTCGTAGCGATTGCCACTTTTTTCGTACACTTCTTTGATAACAGGGTAAGCCATCGTTGCCAAACGTTCGGAACGTTCCTTGTATGAAGCATAAACAGCCACAAATAGGGTGTTGAGAATATCTTCTACTTTATCCCCAGAGAATTGTTTTTCATTAATGGGAAGTTCTATCCCAAAAACACGAATAAATTCTACGCCAAATCCATCGTAATCACGACTTTCTCTATATTGGATAAGCATTTGTTCAAGGGTATCTACCATCATATTGGCTACATCTATACTTAGACGATCTCCATAAAGAGCATGACGACGTTTTTTGTAAATCACTTCTCGCTGTGCATTCATTACATCATCGTACTCTAGCAAACGTTTACGAATACCAAAGTTGTTTTCTTCTACTTTCTTTTGTGCACGTTCAATACTTTTGGTAATCATGGAATGTTGTATCACATCGCCTTCTTGGTGTCCTAAACGATCCATTACATTGGCAATACGTTGAGAGGCAAATAAACGCATCAAATCATCTTCCAAAGATACAAAAAACTGAGAATTACCAGGGTCTCCCTGACGACCTGCTCGACCTCGTAATTGTCGGTCCACACGACGAGATTCATGACGTTCTGTGCCTATAATGGCCAAACCACCTGCTTCTTTGACTCCTTCTCCTAATTTGATATCTGTTCCACGACCTGCCATATTGGTGGCAATGGTTACGGTTTTTGCAATCCCTGCTTCGGCCACAATATCGGCTTCTCTTTTGTGAAGTTTTGCATTTAATACATTATGTTTGACATTTCGAGCTTTTAACATTCGGCTCAACAATTCGGAAATTTCAACCGAAGTAGTACCCACCAATACGGGACGTCCATTTTCTACATTCTGGCTAATTTCTTCTATGACTGCATTGTATTTTTCACGTTTGGTTTTGTAAACTAAATCTTCTTTGTCTTCACGTATCACTGGACGATTGGTGGGAATGGTGACCACGTCTAATTTGTAAATATTCCAAAATTCGCCCGCTTCGGTTTCGGCAGTACCTGTCATACCCGCAAGTTTGGCATACATACGAAAATAATTTTGCAAAGTAATGGTGGCGTAGGTTTGCGTAGCATCTTCGACTTTGACATTTTCTTTTGCCTCTATGGCTTGATGTAAACCGTCTGAATAACGGCGACCTTCCATGATACGACCTGTTTGTTCATCCACAATTTTTACTTCATTATCCACCACTACGTATTCTACATCTTTTTCAAATAAAGTATATGCTTTTAACAATTGGTTTAAGGTATGAACTCGATCGGATTGAATGGCATAATCGCGCATCAATTCACTTTTTTTAGTGGCTTTTTCGGGTACACTTAAATTTTGTTTTTCAAGCTCTGCTAATTCGGATCCTATATCTGGAAGCATATAATATTTGGCATCACCCCCAGCACCTGCAGTTAAAAATTCAACGCCTTTGTCGACTAAATCGATACTATTTTGTTTTTCATCAATCACAAACAAAAGTTCATCATCAATGATGTGCATGTTTTTGCTTTGCTCTTGCATGTAAAAATTTTCGGTTTTTTGCAAAAGCGCTTTCATACCTGGTTCACTCAAAAACTTAATTAAAGCTTTGTTTTTAGGAAGACCTCGATAGGCTCTAAACAAAAGAACGCCTCCTTTTTCTTCATTCTCTTTGGAAGAATTATTGCCAGCTAATAAACGTTTGGCATCGGCCAAAAGTTGAGTAACTGCATTTTTTTGTGCATTGTACAAACTTTCTATTTGTGGTTTCAAAGCATCAAATTCTTGGCTGTCACCTTTGTAGGTAGGGCCCGAGATAATCAAAGGTGTACGCGCATCATCAATCAGCACGGAGTCAACTTCATCGACAATGGCATAATTGTGTTTGCGTTGTACCAACTCTTCGGGTCTACGACACATATTGTCACGCAAATAGTCGAAACCAAATTCGTTGTTGGTGCCATATGTAACATCGGCAAGGTAGGCTTTTCGACGTGCTTCGGTGCTAGGTTGGTGTTTATCTATACAATCCACCGTCAATCCATGAAATTCAAATAACATCCCCATCCATTCGGAATCTCGTTTGGCCAAATAATCGTTGACCGTAACAATGTGAACGCCTTTGCCAGGAAGGGCATTGAGATATATGGGCAAAGTAGCTACCAGGGTTTTTCCTTCTCCTGTACCCATTTCGGCAATTTTACCTTCATGTAGTACCATCCCTCCAATAAGCTGCACATCGTAATGAACCATATCCCATGTAACGGGGGTGCCACCCGCCAACCAGGTGTTTTTATAATAGGCTTTACCTTCACGAATATTGACACTATCGCGAGTAGCGGCCAAATTTTCATCCCAAGGCATCACACTCACTTCAACTTCTTCGTTTTCGGTGAAAAGTTTTGCGGTGGCTTTAATTACGGCAAAGGCTTCTGGCAAAATTTCCAACAAAGTGGCCTGCGTAATATCATAGATTTCTTTTTCAAGTTTGTCTATTTCACTATATTTTTCTTCTTTGTCGTCGATACTTAGATCGTCGTTGGTCTCTGCCTCATTTTTCAAACTGGCAATTTGATCTTCTTGACTTTGTACAGCTGCACGTAAACGATCTTGAAATTCGCGTGTTTTGGCACGTAATTGATCGCTACTTAAAGCAACTATTTTTTGATAAGCTTGTTTTGTTTCTTCCAATAAGCCATTGAGGGCTTTTACATCTCTTTCAGATTTGTTTCCAAGTAGAGATTTCAAAAAATTAAGCATTTGTGTATAGGGTTTTATTTTAAGGTGCAAATGTACGGAAAAAGTTTTAATTTACCATTGTCACAAATATAAAAAATGGCTTTTCTATAATATAGGTGATTCTCTCTGACTATAAAATAGAAAGAAAATTGTTGGGAAGAAAAATTTCAATCTTTTTAGAAATATAAAATTGTTTTGTACCTTTGATTCTATATAGCATTTTTAGATACTTTGAATATGAAACGAACAGGAGTGCAATATCTCAAGCTAGGGTGTGAAAATAAACCTCATGGCGTTCCATACAACCTATTTATTAAAATTATTACACATGAAAAATTATAAAATTTTACCTCCTCTGTATTTTTTAGTTTTAGCATTGCTTTCTTTGTTTTTTGCAAATACAATTGCAAGTACGGGACAAAATTCGTATGATATTTTCATACTATTAAACCCCACATCAGGTTTGGATACAAGCGTGTTTTCTACCAATTATTTCAACTCTATAGTATGTAAATTAGCTATGGACTGGGGGGCCTCTATGCAAGTGATAGCGTATTTATGGGTGTTGCTAAATGTGCTGTTTGTCTATATTTGTTACCTTTTGGTAAGCAAGGTATTCAAACAAGAGCTGTTGGGATTTAGTATATTGTTATTGAGCTGCGGAATGTCTGTAATTTTCATACAACAAGCCGCCATTCTATACCGGGCTTTATTGTGTGGAATTGTGGGAATTGCTATGGTGGTTTATTTTTTAAATCGCAAAAGTGGATATGGAATCCGAAGGCTTGCTCCTTATATATATAGGGTTTCTAAACCAATGAAAGGGGTGTATGCGCTTTGGTTTTTACTTATATGGACTGTGGTTTTACGCTATCTACCTAGCGTTTCTCCCAATTTATATAATGTGGATATAGCTAATTGGGGAACGGATATGTACGTAAATGGATTTTCATACCTCCTAAAAAATATGATTACTACGTACTTTTTTGTTTTTGTTATTATGGGCTATTTGGGCGTGCTCTATATTTGTAAAAAAGAATATATTCGTCTTGCTTTCTTGATACTAGCTCCTTTATGGTTTGTGATTTTCAGTTTGCCTAAACAAGGGGGTTTGTATTATGAAAGTTGTTTTTTGATTTTTATTGCGGTGCTCGTTTTTTGGTTTTTAAGAGAGGTGGTATGGGCTAAAAAAGCCTCTCCGTTTTGGTTTTACGTGATCGCAGCTTTATTGTTGGCCTCTTTCTCCAATTTTATTAAAACGGCTTTAAAATGCCAGGAACGAGAAACTTATTTTTCGGTGATTGAAAAGGCTATTGAAAATACATACTCTCATTCAAATTTGGCGACTCTAGCTTTGGATTCCAATGGGGTATCAAGCAAAAGCACTTATATGGAACAAGCAAAAAATAGAAAAATAGATGGCAGAAATTGTGAATTAAATATGGAACGCTTACAATCAAGCGCAATTCCTCATCTTGAATTTTTATTGTACAATGCTTTATCTAAAGGAATGCCCTGTCTATTTATTTTTCCTGAAACAAGGTGTTCGAGGGTACAATCGTTGTGGACACATACAAAAGGGAACATAAAGGATACAATCTATATAAAAGCACCTAAAAATTTGATTCCATATTATTTAGTTTTATATACCGATTGTGGGGCAGAAACTTTGTTTTCGGAAAAAGGGAATGTGTCGTTTTTAAAAAGTGAAACGCATCCATATTCTCAATTTTTTCAAGCGTATACTCAATCTTCGGATACCGCTTATGAGGGAAAATATAGTGTAAAGATTTTTGATAAACAAATGTATGGAATGGAAATTACAATTGCTGTAAAACCTTTCGACAAAATTAAAATCTCGACAAAACGTTTGGGAAATAATAATGGGTTTATCGTACTTGCGGATACAAAAGACAAGGGAAGAGGGATGCTTCTCTATAAGAGTGTAAATAATCCTGACCCTAGCTCTATCCGCGATAGCTCGGCATGGGAAACACTTTCGATAGAAACCATTATTCCACCCAAGGTAAACTATGTCGTTATTTATACATTTAATAATACGGAAGAGATTTGCTATTTTGATAATCTTCAAATTTCAATTTTACGACAATGCACCCCTTTGGAAGCCCAAAAAGCTAAAAAATTATATCTAAAACCTAAAAGTTAAAAAACTTTTTGCATTGTTTGTAACAATTTCTTAATTTTTTGGTAATCTTTTCGTGATTTATTGTGCCTATTTTTGCAACATCAAAAAAAAACACAATAGGTGAATATTCAACATGTATTCTTTATTTTATTTTTATGTGCAAATATGAGCATTGCAAGGGCTCAGTATAAGAATTCTAATTCTGATCTTGTATTTGATTTCAAAAAAGCAGGAAATCTAAAAATTTCTGGGTATTTACAAGCTCAGTGGCAACTTGCTCAACAAAAAGGAGTTTCGGCCTTTGCCAATGGGGGGAGTTTTAAGGCTACTAGCAATAATCGATTTTCGATACGTAGAGGTCGTGTTAAGATAAGCTATACTTTGGGAATAGTGCAAATGGTGGTACAACCCGATTTTACAGAAAAAGGAGTAGGTATCAAAGATGCGTATGTGGCTATCGCTATTCCTAGTAAAATATTTGAGGCACAAGTCGGACTTTTTAATCGCCCTTTTGGATATGAAATCAATTATTCTTCTTCTTTGCGAGAAAGTCCTGAACGGACACGCGTATTTTTGTCTTTATTTCCTGGGGAACGCGATCTGGGTGCAATGGTGATAGTACATGGACCCAAAGGATTTACAAAAGATTTGACTTTGCATGCGGGGGTATTTAATGGAAATGGTATCGGATTGGAAACCGATTCTAGAAAGGATTTTATAGGACGACTTGCGTATTTGAAAAATATAAATACAAGCCAAGTGGGACTTGCTTTTTCGTATTATCTTGGAGGGGTATTGAATACATCGGATACAAATTATAAATATGATCATGGATTTGTGGCTCAACAAATTGAAAAAGAAAGTTATTCTCAACGTCAATACTTTGGAATCGCAGCACAATATAAGCAAGTATGGATAGCTGGAACTACCTCTATCCGTACGGAATATTTATGGGGTAATCAAGCAGGTATTGCCACCCAAAATGCAATGCCTGGAGGCAGCTCTTTTGCTCATACGTATCCATCGGATCCTTTGTTTTTACGCAATTTTAATGGATTTTATGCAATTTTAGTGCATGATATTGGCAGTTCTAAACATTCGGTAGTTTTGAAGTATGATTATTATGATCCTAATACGAAAATAAAAGGAAATGAAATTGGTTTATTAACAAAGACAGGAGCGGCAGACATTAGTTTTTCAACCTTTGGAATAGGCTATTTGTATCGGTGGAATCAACATTTGCAACTTATGGCATATTATGATTTTGTAAAGAATGAAAAATCGAATTATTTGTGGAGTGCAAACGGTTTGCAAAATTTTGCAAGTACAATTAAACAAAATGTTTTGACTCTACGTCTTCAGGTAAAATTTTAAAAAATTATATAAAAATGAAAAAATTAACTTTGTTTTTCGCTTTCTTTTATTTGGTTTCGGTGGTGGGAAATGCTCAAAAAATTAAAGGTTCCGATACGGTGCTTCCACTGGCTCAAAAAGAGGCTGAAAGTTTTTCAAAAAAAAATCCACAGGCAAGATTAGTAATTACAGGGGGCGGCTCTGGTGTGGGTATTGCGGCGCTGATTGATGGCTCAACCCAAATTGCAATGAGCTCTCGTAAAATGAAATTTGATGAAAAACTTAAACTACAAGAAGTGGGAAAAACAGCAATAGAAAAAATAATTGCATACGATGCGCTAGCGGTGGTAGTCAATCCCAAAAATCCAGTGAATCAACTTACGCGTGAACAATTGGAAAAGATTTTTACAGGCAAATTGACAAATTGGAAACAAGTGGGTGGAAAAGATCTCAAAATTGTGGTCTATGCTCGCGAAAGTAGCTCGGGAACTTATGAGTTTTTCAAAGAAAGTATTTTAAAACATAAAAATTATAAATCCTCTATTCTTTCGATGCCTGCCACTGGCGCAATTATTCAATCGGTTTCACAAACCCCTGGGGCTATTGGGTATGTGGGATTGGCATACATAAACAAGGCCGTAAAAGCATTAAAGGTGAGCTATGATGGCAAAAATTTTGTGATGCCTACCTATGCTTCTGCAAAAAATAAAAGCTATCCTGTGGTTCGCCCTTTATATTTTTATTATACAAAAAAAGATGCAGCAAAGGTAGCAAACTTTATTAATTATGTGATGTCACCTACGGGTCAGGCTCTTGTTAAAAACTTAGGTTACATTGACGCAAAATAAATAAAATGCAAGACAAAATAAATAAATTAGAAGGGCTTAGAACTCGGAAATTTCGAAGATTGTTCAAGGGCTTTGAGTTTTTGATAGAAAAAATGTTTATGCTTAGTGGTGGAGTCACTTCTTTAACTATTTTGCTAATTGTGATTTTTTTATTCAAAGAAGGAGCGGGTCTTTTTAGCAGCCCTGTGGTGGAAGAGGGCTATGTACTGGCTGTGAACAGAGATAATGCAGTGCCAAATTTGGATCCTCAAACGATCAAAGAAATTTTTGATGCACAAATTA
Organism: Bacteroidales bacterium; assembly: GCA_036655775.1. Classification (GTDB taxonomy): domain Bacteria; phylum Bacteroidota; class Bacteroidia; order Bacteroidales; family P3; genus JAVVPL01. The sequence continues at coordinate 9,196 of JAVVPL010000019.1, forward strand.
CAAATTGGAAACAGGTGGGTGGTGCTGATAAGGAAATTATAGTGTTCCGTTTGAGTGATATTACTTCGTATTTTAGTGAAGAGGAAATAGGTGCAGAATTTGAAAAATTGCCTAGCTGTATTTCACAAGTGGTGGCACAAAATCCAGGAATTCTAGCTTTTTTTCCAAAGACGTATGTAGATGCCGACTTTGCGGGTCGAATTTTTGAAAATCAAACAATTTCTTTTAGTGATTTTTGTACAGGAACCGAATGGTACCCTACAGCACAACCCACGCCTTTGTTTGGCGTTTTACCTTTGATCATGGGTACTCTCTGGGTGTCGTTGGCGGCCATTTTGTTTGCGCTTCCTTTTGGCTTAGCTGCGGCTATTTATATGGCCGAATTGGCGGGAGAGAGAACGCGTAAAATTTTAAAACCGTTGTTTGAACTGTTGGCTGGGATTCCTTCGGTAGTATATGGATTTTTTGGATTGGTGGTGCTGGTGCCCCTCATTCAAAAAGGTTTTAATTTGGCCGTGGGAGAAACCGCTTTGGCGGGATCTATTATTCTTGCCATTATGGCTTTACCTACCATTATTACCATTGCTGAAGATGCTATACGCAATGTGCCTCGAGCCACTAAAGAAGCCTCTTTGGCTTTGGGCGCCACCCATTGGCAAACTATTTGGCGTGTAATATTGCCATTTTCTATTTCGGGGATTTCGGCTGCCGTAGTATTGGGTATTGGAAGAGCTATTGGCGAAACAATGGCGGTATTGATGGTAACGGGAAATTCGGCAATTATTCCAACTACCTTATTGGAACCTGTGCGAACTATTCCTGCAACTATTGCCGCGGAACTTGGTGAAGCACCCAACGGAGGCGTGCATTATGAAGCCTTATTTTTATTGGGGTGCATTTTATTTTTAATTACACTTATCATTAGTATTTCCGCAGAAGTTATTGCTAATAAAAGACCTAAACCATCTATTTAATATTTAAAGTATCTATGAAGAAAAATTATAATAAAAATAAACGAACGCAAAATATTGCTTTCTGGATATTTAGAGGAATGAGTTTCTTTATTATCTTGCTATTGGGATGGATCCTTGGATTTTTGGTGTATCAAGGAATTGGCGTAATTAATTGGGAATTTTTGACGGGAATGCCCACGGATGGAATGACGGGAGGGGGAATTTTTCCTGCTATTGTAGGTACTCTCTGTTTGATGCTGGGCTCTATGGTCTTTGCTTTTCCTATTGGTTTGATGTCTGGAATTTATATTAATGAGTACGCAAAAGATACGTACTTGGTAAAATTTATTCGTGTTATGACCAATAATTTGAGTAGTATTCCTTCTATTGTATTTGGTTTGTTTGGAATGGCTTTATTTGTGAATACCTTGGGATTTGGCGATTCCATTTTGGCAGGTTCTTTAACTTTGGGATTGTTGGTATTGCCTGTGGTAATACGCACCACCGAAGAGGCTCTAAAGGCGGTGGATCCTAGTTTTAGAACAGGGTCGTTGGCTCTGGGAGCAAGTAAATTACAAACCATTCGTAAGGTAATTTTACCTATGGCTTTTCCTAATATTATTACAGGTTTGATTCTTTCTATTGGACGGGTATCGGGCGAAACTGCACCTATTTTATTTACGGTGGCCGCCTATTTTTTGCCTCGTTTACCTACTTCAATTTTTGATCAAGTGATGGCACTTCCCTATCATCTATATGTGTTGGCTACGAGTGGTACAGATATCAATGCAGCACGACCTGTGGCTTATGGAACTGCTTTGGTACTTATTCTACTGGTACTATTAATAAACCTTTTGGCGAATGCACTACGTCGCTATTTTTCTAACAAAGTAAAAACAAATTAATATGGCAATTATAGAAGCTAAAAATGTCAATTTTTATTATGGCGATTTTCACGCGTTAAAGAATATTTCTCTGGATATAGAGAAGAACTCCGTGACTGCTTTTATCGGGCCTTCTGGCTGCGGAAAATCAACTTTTTTACGACTTATCAATAGGATGAACGACTTGATTGACAAAACGCGCTTAGAGGGGCAAATTTTAGTGGAAGGACGGGATATCTATCACAAGAATGTAGAGGTAGATGAACTCCGAACACAGGTGGGCATGGTGTTTCAAAAACCAAATCCATTTCCTAAAAGTATTTTTGATAATGTGGCCTACGGACTCCGTGTAAATGGAATTAAGGATAAAAAATATATTGAACAAAGAGTAGAAGAATCGTTGAAAGGGGCTGCACTATGGACTGAGGTAAAAGATAAATTGAAAAAATCGGCTTTTGAACTTTCGGGAGGACAACAGCAACGCTTATGTATTGCACGAGCTATGGCTATCAAGCCTTCAATTGTTTTGATGGATGAACCTGCCTCCGCTTTAGATCCTCTCTCGACCGCCAAAATAGAAGAACTCATTTATGAATTGAAAAAAGAATATACCCTCGTTATTGTGACCCATAATATGCAACAAGCAGCAAGGGTTTCGGATAAAACGGCATTTTTTTATTTGGGCGAATTGATCGAATATGACCAAACGCAAAACATGTTCTTGAACCCTCAGGTAGAGGCTACACAAAACTATATTACAGGTCGCTTTGGTTAATTCTTTAAAGGACCTATTTATTTATTAATTAAAATTATTTACTTATGAAACCTATTGAAATTGAAATTGAAAGAATAAAAGAACAGCATTCACAAATGTGGGAAATGGTGGAACAACAGGTACGCAAAGCGTTTGTAGCTATGGAAACATTCGATAAAGAATTAGCTCATGAAATTATTTCGCGCGAAAAAATGGTGAATGCACAAGAGTTGGTTGTGGATCATTATTGTGAAAATTTTATCGCTCTATTTAATCCCGTGGCGGTAGATTTACGATTGATGATCTCCTTGCTCAAAATAAATAATAATTTGGAACGCATAGGCGATTTTGCCGAAAGTATTGCCCTTTTTGTATTACACCAACAAACCAAGGTGATGGATCCCGAATTGGTAAAAAATATACAACTAAAAAAAATGACGGACAATGCGATGCAAATGCTTTCGATTGCTCGTAATGCTTGGGATCAAGAAAATTGTACAATGGCAAGTCGTGTACTAACTTTGGACGATATTTTGGATGATATAAATAGAGATTCGGTAAAAATTTTAGCGGATTATAGTGTGGCTCACCCTGAACATGCTACTGAAATCTTACATATTTATGCCGTAATTCGACGAATTGAACGCATTGGAGATAGAGCGAGTAATATTGCAGAAGATACTTGTTTTTATTTGGATGCAAAGGAATTGAGGCATCGAAATAAAAGCTAAAGTAAAAAAAGAGGCGCCTTTATAAGCACCTCTTTTTACCAAAAAACAAAACCTTAAAACCAAAACTATAAATCTCTATTTTACTTTGTTAATTCCAATGGTAACAATCCATATAAACCCTTGCTAATTGATACAAAACTATTTAATTTTGTTTGATAAATTTCAAATGTATCCATTTGTTTTCATTATTTAATACTCTTAAAATATAGATTCCATCTGTGAGTTTACTTACATCCATCTGTGTTTGTCTAGAGGCTGAATGAATGTCCTTGAGTATTTGTCCATGCAAATTGAGCAATTGTATGCTTTTTATTTCTGTGCCGATAAGATTAATCGTGTTTCGGGTTGGATTGGGATAAATTTGAATAGAATTACTTTGCTTATCTTGCAATTTTTCATTGTCTATACTCTGCGCTCCTTCTTGCCAACTTAACAATGGATAGCCTTGATTTGTTTTTTGTGGATCTTCATACCAAGGCGTGTATTCTTGATTTGCATTTAATGTTTTGGCAAAGTTTCCACTAGTCATTTGTTGGGTGGTTTTCCCTTCTGCTTGTGAAAGAATATCTTTGGTAGCTATCGCACCTATAGAACAAACATCTTTATCATAATAACAATTTTCCAATGGAGGACCGTTATGTTTACCTGCAATACTTCCTACGAGTACGTCCCCAATATAACCTTCGGGCATAATTACTTTCCCTGCACTATAACAATTGTAAATCGCTCCTGAAGATGACATGCCTGCAATACCTCCTAATAAATCGTTTTTGCTGCTAATAACTCCTTTATTGTAACAATTGGAAATTTCTCCCATTCCACCCAAACCTGCAATACCTCCTATTCCTTGTTTTTCACCCATAATATCACCCGTATTATAGCATTCTCTGATCAGAGATTCCGATTGATTGATCCCTACAATACCGCCTACACTCCCGCTCTCTATACTTTTTATAAGACCCGTGTTATAACTATTTTGAACAATTCCTTTTGTTTGATTTATCGATACGATACCACCTACATTTGAACCCTGTCCTAGTATTGGATTTGAATTATGACAATTTTCGATCAAACCGCCATCGTTGACTCCACAAATACCGCCCACACTTGCTAAGCCAGTCGTACTTCCTTTTCCAATAATACCAAAATTCCGAAGAATGGCACGGCTACTAATTTGCCCAAAAAAACCTATGTTTTCTTTTAAAATATGCAAATTTAGATTTTTTATATTGTAAAAACGACCATCAAAAATTCCAGCAAAAGCATTGTTTTCTGCTCCAATAGGAACCCATTGATAGGCCGACAAATCAATATCATTCATTAAAAGAATTGTTTCGGATTGAAAATTGATTTTGGAAGGAAGTATATTTTTTTCACTAGAGATTACCGCGCCATTGTATACGGCCGAAATCCATGCCAATTCTTCGGCTGTACGAATTTGGTACTCTTTCTTTTTATTCGGTTCTGCCACATGCCCATATAATTTTGAATACGTGATTTTAAATCTTTTTTCTAGTGCATTTGGAATAGAGGCTGTAATAGTAATACTTGTATCTTTCGTAGGTTTGGTAAAAACAACTTTGCCATTATTAAAATTCAAAATACCTGTGGCATCGGTCGACCAAGTTAGTGTTTCGTCAAGAGTTGTTTTTATAGGAACCGAAAAATCGGATTTTAAGGCCCATGTAGTTTCTTCATTGTTAAAAATAAGAGGGGCCACCGATAAGGCTGAAAGAGATCTAATAAGTTGACTGGGACTTTCTACAAACACTTTTAGTTGAGGATAGTAACCTGAGGTAAACTGCCATTGTGATTTATCTGAAAAATTAAAAGCAGAACTATCGTTGATCATTTTTGCATTTGTCAATGGGATCGCAGCCATATTATCGATCAATCCTACACAAGTTTGAGCATCGATATACGATGTTTTGGCAGCAGGAGCAATACTGTAAATATCATTAATTCCTGATATAGGAGCCGTATTATAACAATTTTTCACAATCCCTTTTTTATCCAAAAAACCTACTATACCTCCAAGAAATGTATTGGCACTTATACTTTCTACATTATATGAATTTTCTATTAAGCCTGTGCCCATTCCTACTATACCTCCCACATTCCCCATACCTTCTTCAATCCGTCCACAATTAAAGGAATTGCTAATAGAACTTCCTTTGCCTGCAATACCACCTAGTTTATACCATCCACTAATGAGTCCCACATTAATACAATTGGAAAGTTTACTTAAGGTATTTTGGCTTTCAAAATACCCCACAATACCACCAATACAACCTATATAACTTTTATATCCACTAACCTTACCCATATTTACACAATTGCTTACAGAGCCGTTTTTGCTCCAACCTACCACGGCTCCCACATAACTTCCTCCTGTAATAGTACATGTTTTTGCAATAACTATATTTTTCAATTCGGCAGAATCGCTACCCCCAAGTATGCCAACTAAACCGATACTGCTCTCTTTGGGCAAATCAATATACATATTGTCAATCATTTTAAAATTACCATCTAATATGCCTCCAAAAACATTTTGTATTCTACCTGAAAAACCGTTTCCTATGGGTGTCCAAGGGGTGTTTTTTCCCCCTAAGTCCAAATTGTTTTCTATTTTAAAATATACATTTTTGTATGCGATTCCTTTATTGACATCACTTGCCAATTTTGCCAATTGTTCGGGCGTTTTAATCAGATATGGATTGGTACTAATGCCCGTTCCTCCTCCAAACTCAGTGGCAACAGAACCTGTCCAAGGAGTTTGCGCTTGTGCTACCATAAATATCAGTAGCATTACCCCACAAAATAATATCTTTTTCATGTATTAATGATTTTAATTTTTTATAATTTTTTGAATTGTATGGGTATGTTCCAAGGTGGTGATACGTACAAGATACATACCTTTGGCTATATCTGTCAAATCTATAAAATTATTTGCCGTCTGTGTTTTAAGTACACTTCCATTGATATTTAAAATTTCAATAGATTTTATATTTTCGCCTTCAACATATAGATTGGTATTTACAGGATTTGGATATATCTTAAATTGATTGTTTTTATTTTGAATTTCTATATTTATTTCTTTCACCTTAAGTGTGTCTGAAGCTTGTGATTCTCCAGATTCATATACTGCGGTAACATAATAGGTACTGTTTTTTTTGGAAATTGCATACTCGTTTTGAGATAAAGGAACTTCCGTTAATTTTAGATCATTTCCATATACATTGTATCCTTTGAATATATAAGAATGTTTAGGATTACTTTCAAATATGGGCAATCCAAAACCAATGTTTAAAATATTATTCCCTGTATAAAGCGTTTGCCAATCAATCCCATTTTCACTCTTTGATCCAATCAAATTGCTCTGTCCCATTTTTTGTACAGGCCCAAAATCAGTAGCAATAGGGGCACTTGTGAAATTGGTAACTTTATAGCCTATCAAAAGAGTATCTTCGTTGGATACATAAGGAATAGAAGTAAATTGATGGGTTTTAAATTTACCTAATTCTGAATCGGTGACCTTAATGGGTTCTTCGGCTATCAATTTATGATTACTGAAAATTACGGCAGAATACGTGGCTTTCTCGATTGGAATAAAGGCTATTTGTTTGATTGTAGTGGCTATTTGTTCATCTAAATCCTGTGGCATAAACGCATTTACAACGTAGACGGTTTCCATAAGTACACCTCCTTTTTTATCTACTTTGTAGGTGCTATCACTATTTAATTCTAAATCGTTGTAAAATTTGTAAGTAAGGTTGTTGTTGATGATTGGATCTGGCGCTTCCCATTGTAGACTATTTGTTTTTGGGTCTATATGAAGGTGCTTGGGTCGAGCCAATAGATTGTTTTTAAAAATATTTACAGAAATTGTATTTGATTTTGTTGCTTCTCCCGATGTTTTATAAATAGCGGCTACATTGTATTTATATTTTCCAACTTGCATATCTTTTTCTGAATAAAATAATGTTGAGGCATCTACTTGTTTAAATTTGTCGTCGTTTTTGTATATTTGATAATAGTCGATTTCATGATTAATATTACGGGCTGCTTTCCAGGACATGGTAAAGGCATTTAATGCGTTTAAATGTGAAGGAAGAAGCCTTGCTGTATTCTTTTCGGGAGTAAATATAATCGTCTGTAAAACTTCTTTGCTACTATCGTCTTGTAAAAATGCAATAAGTTCTAAATTATCTTTATTCCATAATTTGTTTATTTCTATCTCAAAACTATGTTCTAAATTGGTTTGTTTTGAAAAATCTAAATTTACACCCGTGTCATTTACTTGCATGTCACGTTGTACAAAATGCAATTGGTTCAGTCCTTCCCATTTTTCATTTATCTCACTTTCGACTAAAACTAAATGCAATCGTAAATTTGTAGCACCTGAATAATCCGCCACTTTTTGGGTGGTGATTTGGGTGTTAATTTTGGATCCTTCGATGGTACATGCTACAACATTGATATCAAAAGATGTTTTTTGGGCAATTTGTTTTTCGTATATTGGTTTTAAAGAATCGTATATCGAATACATTGCATTCCCTTTAGTATATACTTCCACTCCATTGAATCGGGTGGTGGGATAGGATGAAATACCGCCATAATATTGAGCTCGTAATTTGCAATATTTATTTTCAAATTTTTCTTTTTGGCTCGCTACTCTTTCCGATTGATACGAAATAACCGCAATCTTTGCACCTCTTTCTAATAAATCTTCTACTCCTTTTGCGGCTCCAGAACAAGGTCCACACCATGTTCCACTCCATTTTTCTACTAATACTGTTTTTTTATCTATTTGTTGCGACCATCCAACATTGGTAAAAAAAATAAAACAAATAGTAAGTATAGCTGTTTTCATAATCAATAATTTTAGTAAATGGGTCTTATATAATTTCATACAGTTTATTTTTTCACGCTTGGAACGAACTTTTAAGTTGCTGTTCGTTGCGTACGGAACTAATTGTGGAAAATAAAGGTTCCGACTTATGTAAAATAAGCCGAAACCTTATTTGAAAATTATTATTTTAAAACCGATATTTTTTTTGTTATTTGTTTTTTATCTTGCATGATAGTCATCAAATAGATCCCTGATTTTATAGTATTCAAGGGTATGCTTGTGCCAATATAATTGGATTGATAAACTTCTTTGCCCGATAAATCTACAATTTTTACAAATGTATACGCACCTATTATATTGATTTTGTCTTTTGCAGGATTAGGATAAATCGTAAATAGATTGGCATCTGATTGTTTTTCTATTGAGGTTGTATCCGTTGGGTGTGTGGTGTCTTTGAAAGGAATATTCACCATAATTGGGGTGGATTTTACTTCGCTTTTATCGGCCCATACAGAGGCAATTTGATAGATACATTCTACTATACTTGGATCAATGGCCGCATCGGTATAATTGAGTGTTGTGATAGGACTTGCATTTACCTTTACTTCATTTCTATACACATTATAACCTGTAAGCGCTTTTCCTTTTGTTGCACCTACTTTTGCTACTGTGTGATTATTAAAATATTGAGCCGTAAAAGCAATATTCCAGTTGCCTTTAATTCCTTGTGATAATGCATCTTCCCATTTTATATTATCCATAGAAATTAAATTTTTGCCAGGTAGTGCAATTTCTCCATCGTATGCTATAGGCTTGGTATTTCTACCTTGTTGTATTCTATATCCTATTTTTATTGATTTACTAGCATCTATCTTAATGGCTTTGGGCAATATTACTGTATTAAATTTATCAAGAGTGAGGTCAGCAATTTTTTGTTCAAAAAGCAAATTGCTATCTTGATAAATAAACACCGTAAATAAACCTCTATCTGTAGGGTAAAATTGCATTTCCGTGATAGAAAACTCATCTAATTCTTTTATATCCTCAGGCGCATAAAAAGCGGCCACCGATATGGTTCCTCCTTGTTTAATTCCCAATTTATTGACATTGGTCCCTGCATCCCATCTTTTGATTGTAGGGGCTCCCGACAATGGTTTTTCCCAATTTAAATCTACATTTCTTTTTAAAGTATCGGTGGTAGAGGCTAAATTATAAGGAGCGCCATAAAGGGCCGTAGCATTTTTTTTCAAAACATTCGATTTTAATTCTTTGCCTTCTTTCCAATTTGAAGCTATATAATACGCATAGTTTCCATCTTCTAAATTAATATCTTCGTATTCAATTGTTTTAATTGGAGAAGAGGTAATTTTAGTATCGTTTTTATAAATAGTATATCCTAAAAAATTGGGATCTACACTAAGTTCTTCTCCAGAGGGCTTCGTAAGCGCTTCAAATTTAAGCGAAATATTATAATTACCTGACTCTGTTCCGAGTTGGTTCCACGATTCGTAATTAGGATCTTCTTCATTTCCAAAATTATATATATAAAATCCATTCTCCAAGATACTATTGGAATCGGAAGTAATACATTTTGCAGTGCTATCCCCTTTAGCCAAAATGCCTACAAATAATTCTTTTGTTACATCCAATTTTAAAATATTTGGCAATTTGATGGTATTTAAGGCATTTGGAATTATGTTTTTAGCTTCTATAAATATACTTGGCTTTCTTTTGCCATCTACATATACAACCACACTATATTTGCCAGTATCCCCTGCTATAAAAGAAACTTCGGTTAAGGAATAATCTTTAAACATTGCAAGTTGAGTAGATAACCACTTAACACCAGCCCCTTTTTTTCCGTATTTATGTATTGACTCCATACGACTATACGAAAGAGTAACATCCGATGAAAATTTGGCATTTTCCCAATTTAATGAAATATGCGTTTTTTCATTTTTATCTATAAACGAAACGCCTTTTAAATCGGTGGGAGGATATTGAGCAAGTTTTACTGTATCAATGACTACACTCACTTCTTTGGAAAAATCAGATAAACAAGAATTTTGATACACTGCTTTTATTTTATAGGTGTACGTTCCATTGGCTAAATTGGTATCTCTAAAATTTTCAATTGGTAACCATTGCTCGTTTAGCTGTACATTGTTTTTAAATAAATAATACCCTAATATTGTTTGATTTGGAGCTTCCGCTTTGTCCCAATAGAGAGCAATATTTTTTCGATTAACTACCGTTGCCATAGGGGTTGAGGCTAATGCAGCACATTCGCCACGTGGCGCAATGGTAATATTGTGCACAAGAGTGTCCGATTCGCAATCGTTATCATACACTGCCGTTACGCCATATTTATAATTGCCCTCCATATCTATGGTTTCCGTATAGGTTCTGGTTTGCAAAAGTGCGGCATTTGCTTTGATGCCATTTTTGTAAATATTATAACCGCTAAGATTTAATTTGCTTTCTATTTCAAAAAAACATAATTTAGTTTGATAGTTCCTACTTGGAGGAATTACAAGCGTTAAAGCAGGAACAATATACGTGGTTTTTTTATGGGTATACACAAATAAACCTCTTGTGTTAGTATAGACCCCTTCTTTATAGTCCGAGATATCTTTTCCTTCTTTTATGTAATTTCCATTGAGATCAAATTCCCATATCTTCATTTCTATATTTCTACCTATAGTTACATTTCCTAAAACATAAATAATTCCATTATGGTATGCGGATCCCGTAGCTCGTATTTTAGCCTTAGGGTCTCTAGGTATTGAATCCAAACAAATTCCGTTTGAAATTTTTGTACCATCCATCTTTACAAAAAAACTATTCATTTGACCTCCATATTCAAAGCCCCCCTTTCCACCATCTAAATCGGAAATATAGGTGAGGCGATCGGCTTTTCCAACTATTCCTTGAACACAAGGAATCTTTGCTTCAATTACCCCTGTTTGTGGATTAATTTTGTTGATTGTAGGGTTTTGTTCATACACACTTGCATACAAGTATTGTCCGTCGGAAGTAATATCATAAAATGACCCTTTTATACTATCTACTCTGATAGTATCTAAAATTTTCCCATCAAAATCAAATTTGATAAAACATGAAAAATTAGAATCTCTAGGTAACTCTAAAGAGCCATAAAAATAATCTCCCACGCTACCAATATAGGTAATTGCAGTAATTGGTGCAGACATCTTTTTTAAAAACTCATATTTCGCACTTTTTGCTTGCGGAGCTTTTTGTAAAGAGGTATCTTCCCCACCTTCTGGAGCATCCCATTTTAACTCCAAAAATTTATTATAGCGAATATTTGATGTGAGATTAGTGGGAACTTGACATGTGCTCGAAGCTTTGCTTGGTCCACTAAAATTTTCTGCTTTTACACTCGCAATAGATAAAGCGGACGTGCAAATTAACATTGCGATCCTCAAAACGGATCTTGCTCTTAAAAAATGTAGTTGTTTCATGTTGACAAGTATTTTAATGATTTTTCGCTACAAAGATCTTAAAATAAATGTATTTGTCAAATAAAATCACTACGCTATTTATACCAATTCCTCTTTTCAATATTACGTTAAACTTACTAAAAATTTATAACAGCCTGATTATCAAATTAAACGTATCTTCCCCGTAATTTTATTTGAATTTTTTTAAAGCATCAAACAGCGTTTCATCTCTTTCTAAATTTAATTTTTTTCTAAGCCTCAATTTTCCACTTTCAACACCTCTAACGCTGATATTTGTAATGGATGATATTTCTTTTGTACTCAGATTAATGCTTAACAAGGCACATAAACGCATATCTTTAGACGTAATATCGGGACAGGCTTCTTTTAATTTTTTATAAAAATTTTCATTGACTTGTTCAAAATATATTTTAAAAGCATCCCATTCTTGATTTGTACTTACTTCTTTGATTACTTGTTCTATATTCTCTATAATTGAAATCTCTTTGGGTTTATCCGATAAACGAACTTTAAGTACATGTAGTTTTTCTTTTACATTGACTGCGGTTTCTTTAAATCGAATAAACAACATCGTATTAACCATCAACTCTTTACTTTTTGCATCTAATTCTTCCATTAATTCAACACGCACGTTTTCGGCCTCCTGGGTCCCTAGTTTATGCAAATGGGAAACTTGTTCATTCAATATATTATTGACTTTGCACTGTATTAGAATTCGTTTGTACAAAACAACAACAACAACAATGATGGCGAGTATAATAATTCCTAAAATAACTAACCATAAATTTCGTTTTTCAATATTTGATTTAGAAAGTTCTAATTCTGTTTTATATAAAGCTTTTTCTTGTTCTATTTTGTATTTATCAAAATTGGCTTTCATTGCCAATATTTTATTTTCACTTTCTTTTGAAAATAGAGAATCCTTGATTTTATTGCTTTCTTTAAGTGCCAACAATGCTTTGAAGGGTTCATTTTTTACTTCATACAGTTTTGATAAATTATGTAATGAACTCATTTCTATTGAGGCATCATTGAAAATTTTAGCTTTTTTTAATGTTGAAATAGCTAGAGGGAAGGCTAAATTATATTTTTTTTGTGCAATATAATTGTTGACCATATTGCCTTCTATATACATCACAACTTTATTCATCGATAAATCAATGGCTTGTTGTTTGGCTTGCTCATATTGCTTTTCAGCTAATTCATATTGACCTAATCCCTGATAAGAAACGCCCAATAAATAGAGTACATGTACATTTTGTTCTTTCAAATTTTGAAACGAACTTATTTTTTTGGCTTGTAAAAAATAAACTAAAGCTGAATCAAATTTTTCTTGTTTTAAATACGTGCCTCCTATATTGCAATAAATATTAAAAGATTTTTTTTCAATATGATTTGCTTTATAATAGTTTACGGATTTTTTAAAATATTCTCTTGCAATTTCATACTGTTCTCTCATGGCAAAAACAACGCCAAAGCCATTATTTGCTTGTGCTTGAAAATAAGGACTACTTTCGGCTATTTTATAAATTTTGGCAAAAGTTTTTAAGGCCGCTTCATGATTTGTATTGAATGCTTGTGCATTAGCTAAATATAAAAGATATTTTGCGTATAATGTATCGGTATGTGCCCGTTTTGTTTCTTTGCTACGAAGAAATTCTATTTTATTTTGATATTGGTGCAATCGTTGTAAAGTTTGTAAATAGGAAGTATTTTCACTGCTTATTGCTTCTTGCCTCAATATATAAATCAACAAACTATCTAATTTATTATGCTTTATCGCCCATTTAATTTCTGTATCATAATTTTTTTTAAAATTGGCTGTGTGGGGAACATCGGTATAATGTATTTGATTTTTAAGCAAAGATTCGGCATGCAATACATTGAAATCACCTAAAATTAGATTTAAACTAAAGAAAAAATATATAAATAAACTAAATTGAATTTTAAATGACTTTTGCTTGACAAGCTGAAACATATTGTTATAAATTTTTATATTCCATACAAATATACTGTTAACTACAGTACAAATATACTATTAAATAAAAATATTTACAAATTAGGTTTAATTTTTCGGATTTACAATATATACATAATATAAAAAGGGTGCCTACTGTTTTAGACACCCTTCAAAAGGATTTTGCTTAATTTAAAACTGTACTAAATAATATTTAGTATTATCTATTAATTATTATTTTATGCTTAGACACAATATTTCCTCTCTTTAAAGTCATTATATAAGCGCCTTCGTTTAAAGCATCTATATGGATTGTTTGTTGTTTTCCATCCGTAGCAAAAATAAGTCTTGCTTGTAAATCATATATTTTCAATTCAGAAAAAGCACCTACAATGGTAAGTTTGTCGCTTGCGGGATTTGGATATATACGATACGCAATGGCTTGTGTATTTTCTATTGCGGTGAGATAGTTAAACATGGCATAGTAGGTTGCATCTCTTCCGTCAACGAGAATAGGAAAAGAAGCATTTCGAGACACCTCTTTCCCATTTAACATCCAACGTTCAAATACATAGCCCTCGTTTGCTTGTGCATGTATGGTTATTATTTCTCCCTTTGCATGTATTCCACCTCCATCGACTGTGCCTCCATTGGCAGGACTTGGCAATAGTTTAGTTGTATATAATTTGTCAAATATAGCTAGGTACTCAACATTGTCACTTCCAATTTGGAAAGTATGCGCCGACTCTGTAATTTCTTCATTTCCATTTTTCCACATTTGAAATCTAAATCCTTTTTTAGCTTTTGCATTAATTGTTACTTGTTTACCTATTTTATAGTATCCCGCACCACTTACCGTACCTCCATCCATTCTATTCATTGTTAAGGACACTAAACGTAAATCGGCAGGAATAAACTCTGTGACAGCTATTTGATTTCCATTGTAAATTTCACATGCATTGGGATCCGAATAATCATAATTACTAACAAAAGCTATGACTTTTAAATTTTTTGCTTTCCATTCTTTCTCTAGAGAAAATGTATATTCTTTCATATAGGTAGCTTGTTCCAGCTGCTCTTTAATATTATCACCAAAAGTTTCGGAAATAATTTTTCTTAAAACATGATTATGAATGTAATTACCTCTTGCCCCTACTTGTGTATTGCTTACTATACTATCTTCGATAAGAAAAACATTCAACATAATTTGATCGCCTATCAAAGGAATTATACTTTTTCCTGATACTTTAATCGTCAATTCATTTTTGTCTGCATCAAAGTTTCCTCCTAAGTTTACAGACACAAAGGCAGGTTTTTCAATTCTTGCTTTTAATGCCGCCTTCGTTATCTTTTCCACGCCTTGTACGGGCCCTGGAACTCCAGGCACTCGATCGAGCATGGCTGCGGGAGCAAAACAGGGTTGTGAATAAAACCATAAGAGTTCCGTATTTACAGTATAAGGATCAACGCCAAATCCAGAATGATTGGCAATCCAAAGTACATTGGTATCATTATTAACTGCTGAATAGAGCGCTTTTGTACCTCCAGGACAATTGACACAGCCTTCGGTTGTGTATTGCTCTAATACTACTTTTCTGGGCATAGAATCGGAATAAACGGATACGTAAGCAGTTTTGGTATTATTATTCATATTTTCATCCACATTTCCATTGGGATTTGAAATACTTACTTCTATGGCATGCTTTCCAGGAATAGATAATGGAACTGAGGCAAGTATGAAATTATAAGTTTCCCCTCTTTTAATATCTTTATTGGTAATTGGTAAATTTACAGGATTTTTTCCGTCAATTGTATAAACAAGATCGAATTTTTTTAACGATTCGGAGGTTAAATTTGATACACTTGCTTTAATATCAACAGAAGTACCTTGTTTTACATAGGTTGAAGCACTTACTGAACCTAATATAATTTCATTTTTTGTGGGATCATTTTCACTGACTATCGCCTGTATCGTATGGTTCCCTGCAAAATCGGGCAGTGCTTCAGAAACACGCATCCATTGTCCTAGAAAAATCCAACCTCCATTCGGATCTGTTCGATTGTTGCTAAATCCAAATATAGGCCTACCTGCGCCATAATCAAAAGTATAACCCACAAAAATTTCTTTTCCATTAATTACGTATGGAATATCTAATGTTATTTCATTCCAGCCATCCTGTAAAACACCCACTTTTTGCGTGTAAAATGGCGTTAGATCTTTACCATAAGAGATAAACACACTTACATTTGACATCGTATGGTTTTCAGGAGTACCTATACGGATTTTGGTCATCATTTTGTTCCCATATACTTGTAGTTTGGAACTGGGCAATTGTATGGCCGCTTTCATTCCTTTGCCAGGCTCTCTGACAGAAAGATACAATTCTATATCTTCCGTACAGTAGCCAATAATTCTTTCTGAAGAATCGGCTGCCTTTATATCAATAGGACTTG
>JAVVPL010000020.1:0-24503 GCA_036655775.1 Bacteroidales bacterium
AATGAATTAATTGGATGGGCCGACCTCAAACCTTTTGAATGTATAGGAACCGTTGAAGAGGTAAATTGGGCTTTACAACAATTACTTAGCAAGCCTGATTATCAAACAAGTTATCTATTGCAACAATATGCTAAAAATCCTTTGGCAAAGAAAAAAATAAGAGAAGATTTGGTCAAGGATTTTCAAGATGCGCATTTTGTACCTGAACCTTTTGCGAAATTACTCATCCAAGAGCTTCGTAGCATTTAATTCTATTCTTCTATCACAAATTATTTACAGATGAAAACAGAAGATATAAAACACCTATTAGATTTTATTTTAGAGGATAAAAAGTTTATTTTAATCCTTGGATTTGCACGCGAAGGTCGCAGTAGTTATCATCTTTTACGCACTTTGTACCCTTGCAAAGAACTCGGTATAGCCGATCGCAATGTTCAAATAAGTAAAGAGGACACTTTAGCAAAGGATGCACATCTCTCTTTTTTCTTAGGAGAAGACTATTTACAAAGCATTGACAAAGCTGACTATGTACTCAAAAGCCCAGGAATTTCTCTAAAAGACTATCCTCAGTGGAATACATCTGACAAAATAAGCTCACAAACAAATTTGTTTTTACAAATTTTTCATCAACAAATTATTGGTATTACAGGCACTAAAGGGAAAAGTACTACAAGTAGTTTAACCTACCATATTCTTCGACAAGAAAATGCACAAACTCTTTTGGCGGGGAATATAGGAACGCCTCTTTTTGATATTATTCCAGCTATTGAAACGCAAAGTTGGATTGTCTGCGAATTTTCCTCCCATCAATTGGAATATATTCATTACTCCCCTCATATTGCCGTGCTTTTAAATTTATTTGAAGAACATTTGGATCATTATACCTCCTATCAAGCATATCAAAATGCTAAATTAAATATTGTACGCTACCAACAAAAAGAGGACATTTTTATTTACGACCCTTCGCAAAAATTAGTAGATAAAGGTTTCAAAACTTTAGGTGTAAATACACAAGTCATGCAGTATGGAATACAAAAAAAAATAAAAATAGGCTGTTCTATTGAACATGCAAATCTTTACTTTACCAATAAAGCTGGCGAAACTGAAGTTGTTTTAGATATAGAGAAACATCCCTTTCTTTTAGGAGAACATAATTTGCTCAATTTGATGGCAGCAATCAATATTGCAAAAATTTTACACATAGACAATACTCGCATTCAATCTGCTTTAAGCACTTTTGTACCTTTAGAGCATCGTCTAGAATTTGTGTGCTGCAAAGAAAATGTGTATTACTATAATGATTCTATCAGCACCATTCCCGAAGCTACCATTGCCGCCATTAAAGCGATAGAAGATCCTTTACATTTCAAAAAAGTAGGTTGTTTAATTTTGGGAGGATTTGATCGTGGCATCAATTATGCAATATTAATTGATTATTTGCAAAGAAATCCAATAAAAAATATTATTTTTGTCGGAAATTCGGGTTTGCGTATTTTTGCTTTATTAAAAAACAGCAAATCATTACCAAATAATTATTTAATAAGCAATAATTATGACGAAATTGTAAGTTGGTGTAAACAAAAAACCCCTAAAGGAGAAGTTTGTTTACTCTCACCTGCATCGGCAAGTTACGACAGTTTCAAAAATTTTGAAGAAAGAGGTCGATTGTTTAAAGAATTAGTATTACGCTAAAATCCCGTTTTTAAAATTGAATAAACCGCTAAAAAAAATATATAGATATGAAGAAACTTATTGAATGTGTCCCCAATTTTAGTGAAGGACGAGATCTGTCCGTAATTAAACAAATTACAGATGTTATTGAAAAAGTAGAGGGTGTTAAACTTTTGGACGTAGACCCTGGTTATGCAACCAATCGTACCGTAGTTACCTTTGTAGGCACACCCGACGAAGTAATTGAAGCGGCATTCCAAGCCATTAAAAAAGCCTGTGACGTAATTGATATGCGTACTCAAAAAGGTGCTCACCCTCGCTTTGGAGCTACGGATGTGTGTCCTTTGGTACCTGTTGCCAATATTACAATGGAAGAAACCGTTGAATATGCTCGTAAATTAGCTAAACGTGTTGGAGAAGAATTGGGTGTTTCTATTTATTGCTATGAAAATGCAGCTTTTGATCCTAAACGTAGAAACTTGGCTTATTGCCGTTCAGGAGAATACGAAGGATTAAAAGATAAACTTGCCAAAGCTGAATGGAAACCTGATTTTGGCCCTGCTACTTTTAATGCAACCGCTGGAGCAACCGCTATTGGAGCTCGTGATTTTTTAGTAGCCATCAATTATAATTTGAATACTACTTCCACGCGTCGCGCCAATGCCATTGCATTTGACGTAAGAGAAAAAGGTCGTCCACAACGTGAAGGCAATAAAGTAACGGGAAAACCCTTAAAAGATGCAAATGGAAAATCGATTATGATTCCAGGCACATTGAAATCAACTAAAGCTATTGGTTGGTTCATTGAAGAATATGGTATTGCTCAAGTATCTATGAATATTACGAATATTTCCATTACGCCTGTACACATTGCCTTTGAAGAGGTTTGCAAAAAAGCACAAGATAGAGGAATTCGTGTAAGTGGGGTAGAAATTGTAGGTTTAGTACCTAAAAGTTGTTTGATTGATGCAGGTAAATATTTTCTAGCAAAACAAGAACGTTCTTTAGGTGTATCCGAAGATGAAATCATCAAAATAGCAATCAAATCTATGGGTTTAGATGATTTGAAACCTTTTAATCCTCAAGAAAAAGTAATTGAATACGTATTGGAAGCAAGCAATAAAACAAAAAAATTAATCGATCTAAGTTGTACTGGTTTTGCCAATGAAACCTCTTCCGAATCGCCAGCTCCTGGTGGCGGATCTATTTCAGCCTATATGGGATCCTTAGGTGCTTCTCTTGCCACGATGGTAGCCAATTTATCTTCACACAAAGCAGGTTGGGACGAACGTTGGGAAGAATTTTCACAATGGGCAGAAAAAGGACAAAAATTAAAAGATGAATTATTGTTTTTGGTAGACGAAGATACCAATGCTTTCAATAAAATCATGGATGCTTTTGGTTTACCCAAAGGTACAGATGCCGAAAAAGTCGCACGTACACAAGCCATTCAAGATGCGACCAAATTTGCCATTGAAGTGCCTTTTCATACCATGCAAAAAGCATACGAAACTTTTGATTTAATTAAGGCTATGATTGAAATAGGCAATCCAAATTCAGTCACAGATGCAGGTGTGGGGGCTCTTTGTGCTCGTTCAGCTGTAATAGGCGCCCATTTAAATGTAAAAATAAATGCGGCAGGTCTAAAAGATCAAGCATTTTTAGATAAAATTTTAGGCGAAGCCAATGCGATTGAAACTAAAGCAATAGCTTTAGAACAAAGTTTATTGGCCGAAGTTGAGAAAAAAATCAAAGGCTAATTTCATTGAAAAATAATTCAACAATACAAAAAGAATCTGCTTCTTTATGGCTCAAAAAGCTGAAAGAAGCAGATTTTTCTGCTTTAGGATTAAGCCCTTATCATCTCAATTACCTCAATCGTCTACAAGCTATTTTGCCCCACTACTTTTCAATTTACGAAAAATGTTTTTCAATTCTCTTTCAAAATTTATCGGAAACCGAAATACAAAAAATTTGCAAACAAGCGTATATTGTAGACTATGGAGGTGGATGTGGATTTTTAAGCCTTTATGCACGCGCAGTTGTCGGTATTGACTCCATTATCTACGTAGACATGAACGAAAATTCGGTGGCACTTACAGCTCAAATTTTCGATTATTTTTCATTAAACAAACCCATCCTTATTTTAGGGGATCAAAAAAAATTAGCCCACTATTGTAAAGAAAATTCGATTCATCTTCACTATTTAGTTTCCACCGATGTAATTGAACACATTTACAATTTAGATTTATTTTTTGCCGATATACAAGAGACATTTCCCAATCTATCAATGGTTTTTTCCACAGGTTCCAACCCTTACAATTCGCATATTCGTAAGAAATTAGAAGCCTATATGATCGAAGATGAATTAAAAGGAACAGATACCTCCTCCGCTTTTTTAGCACAAAGAAAAAAATATATAGAAACTCATTTTAATTTATCTTCTTACGAAACCCTACAATTGGCCATTTGTACCCGAGGATTGATATTTCCAGAAGTTCATGCCGCCGTACTCAAATACCAAGAATCCACACAGTTCCCTTTGGAAAATTCAAATGCTTATGAATGTTGTGATCCCAATACAGGAAGTTGGACCGAGCGCATACTTCCTTTAAAAGAATATAAAAATATTTTAAAAAAACACGCTTTTGAGGTTCGCTTTGTAAGAGGCTATTATGCTGAGGAACGTACACTTCCACTCAAATCTCTATTTTTTAAATTCCTTAATTTTTGCATCCGTTGTAGCGGCCCTTTAGGCTTTTTAATCGCCCCCTATATGTATTTAAAAATAAACATTAAGAAATAGCTGAAAAAGATACTTCTAGGGTATTCAATATTCGACAAATTCGCTCCGTATCACTCAATCGTACCGCAATATTCAATTCACAAATTTGATCGAATGTGCATTTTTGTTGCGTTAAATTTTCTTCTTTTATTAATTTCATCACTGCATTCATTTTTTCATAAGAAAATTGAAGATGAAAATTCTGCATTACTTGTTTTTCAATAATTACAGCCTGCTCTAAAGCATCTGCCGCAGCCAATTTATAAGCCTGAATAAGGCCACTAGTACCCAATTTAGTTCCTCCAAAATAGCGAACCACCACAACTAATACACAACTTAAATCTTTGGATAAAATCTGACCATAAATAGGTCTACCAGCAGTTCCTGAAGGTTCGCTATCATCATTATAACGATAGGTCTCTTTATTCGCACCCAAGACATACGCATAACAATGATGTCGCGCATCAAAATAATCTTTTTTAATTTGAGTGATTTGTGCTTGGGCTTTTTCCACGGTATCAACAGCAAATGCAAAAGCCAAAAATTTACTACCTTTTTCTTTGTATAAACCTTGCACTGGCCCCACAATGGTTTTATAAGAATCGAGCCTCTTCATTTTTAAAATAAAGGATAGATTGTTTATTCACTTTCCATGGATAAAATACGGCAGGATATAAGGAATCCGACTGTGGATTTAAAGAATATGACCTTGGCAAAGAAGGTGCAGAAAGTCCGTGTTCAAGTCTTGTATTCCCAACAAATACACGCGCTTCATCCCATAAATTAGACTCTATAAAACTTTCTAGAATTTGCTTTCCCCCCTCTACAATCAATGAATTAATTTGATACTGAAATAAACTCTTTAGAATTTCTTCCAGGGTGCAATGAGGAGTTATAGGCACATATAATAGCATTTCATCTGGAGCTTCCAAAGAGGCATTGTCTTTAGCTGTAAACAAAATACTTTTTTGTGTTTTATCAAAAAAATGTAAATTTTCAGAAAGTCGAACTCGTCGATCTATACTAATACGAATCGGATTTCGTCCACAAATAGTACGGATATTCAATTGAGGATTGTCGATCAGTAAGGTTTGACTTCCCACCAAAATAGCTTTTTCTTGAGAACGCCAAAGATGATCTAATACACGTAAATATTCATCCGTGATACGATATGAACCTTTGGGGGATGAAGGCTCCTGACGATCAATATCCATAAATCCATCTTGGCTTTGCGCCCATTTAAGAATAATATAGGGCCGTCTTTTTTGGATATAGGTAAAAAATCGTTTGTTCAATTGTTGGCCTTCTTCTTCCATTACATGCTCCAGCACTTCCACGCCAGCTGCACGTAGTTTATTCACTCCTTGTCCATGCACAGAAGGATTGGGATCTACACAAGAAATAACTACTTTTGGAATTTGCATTTGAATAATTAAATCAACACAAGGCGGTGTTTTTCCATAATGAGAGCAAGGTTCCAAATTTACATATAGGGTACTCGTTTTTAATTTTGTTTTGTCACTCACAGAGGCAATAGCATTGACCTCGGCATGTGCTTGACCATATTGTTGATGATATCCCTCTCCTATAATTTGGTCATTCTGTACAATTACAGCCCCTACCATAGGATTGGGCCCCACATCTGCAAAACCTTTTAGGGCTAAATCAAAACAACGTTGCATATAAACAGAATCCATCATACCCTCAAAGATTAATTAACCACTATAAGTTTTTGTCCTGCTTTTGCCATATTCCCATCCACATCATACAATTTGATTGTGTAAAAATACATCCCTCTGGAGAGTCGTTGACCACTCGTATTTTTACATTCCCATCGAATAGGACCAATCACATAGGACGAATTAATATCCATTTTTTGTTCAAATCTACCTACCAAATTACCATGCAAACCACAAATTTCAATTTGTACTCTATCCAATTTTTTATCGGTATTATGTGTAAAATAAAAACTAGTTTCGGTATTGGCAGGATTGGGCGCATTAAATAAACCAAAGATTCTAAATCTAGAGGGATCCTCCACTATAAAATCTAAGCGAGCCAGTGTAGACATATTGTAAATATTCCATACTTTTAATTCTAAGGTATGATTGCCTGGAGATAATTCGGGTAAAGAATACGCTAAACTTCCTCGCGTATAACTTCCAAAATCATATTTGAATAAATCATTGACTATACGATTGGTTTTAGTATTGCCATCTAAGGTTAAAATCATATCATGTCCTATACCACTACCCGTTGTGTTGATGCCATAATCATCGAAAATATCGGCTTTTATCGTGGGCTGAACACCTACCCGTACCCCATCCGTAAACGATTTATCATCGATATATAAATGGACGGTAGGAGGTGTGGTATCAAATACAACCTCCGTATCGAACCCCCCTACTACAATTTTGTTGAAATATCCTGAAGCATCACCTAAGGAATCCGAATAGGCATAATAACTAATTTTCCCAAAACCATAATTATAGGCGATATCCTTAGGTACAATAAATGTGAATGTAAATTTTCCATTTTTCACACTGCTTTGTCCTTTATAAATCACATTTTGCTGCATTACATAAGGAACTTTTTCATTATATCCCCCTTTGCTATTTTGGTTGCCGCGTGTACACTCTTGGGTAAACTTATCGTAAATTTGCACTTGCAATACACCATTAAAATGAGTATGTATACTCCCATCAGGTAAAGTTATAGCCCCCTCTATTTCCATTTTTGAAAATGCTTTTAAGCTATCCAAAGATTGATTAATATCTTTGCCATTAATATGGGTGGTTTGAATATCATAACGAGGTAAAGCCACTTTTAGTGCGGGATCTCCCAATAAAATAAAACGACGAGCACTACTATACATATTTTGTATTTTTGTATACAAATATGCATCCCCTATACTTGGCGGAATTCCCTCTTGTTTTTGGATTGCATATCGAACAAAATCGGATTGTATTTTTTCTATGGAGCCGATATTGGCCGTACGCGAAGCCGCCACCATTGAAATAGCCCCTCCATTGGGTGTCAACACACACAATTCACCTCCAGAAATTTGCGCAACTTGATCAAAATAAGAAAATGTACAAGAAGAAGAAAACATCATGGGATAAGCATAGGAATTTTTCCATTTATATATATCCTCTAGGATCAAAATTTTTTCATCACTCCACGCATTCCAACCACTATGCCCCATATATCCCACAAATAAAGCTCCTTTGTCCATTCCTTCATGTAGAGCTTTTCGTGCATCGGGATACGTTGCGCCCTTAGGTGTTGAATACCGTTGGTAGGCATCACTGTATATCTTTTTTATATTCATTTGGGGTTCTTCCTTATAAATAGCCGATGCAAATTGCCCACTATCTTCATATCTTTGATCAAAGCGTTCGCCATCATCACTGATAAATGTAATTACATTCTTCCAATCTCCAAAATTTAAAGATGTTTGATCCATTGTTTCCTCTTTATAAAGATAAGGATGCATATATCGTTTGATTTTTGCTAATACATTTTGTGCTTGTTCTGTCGAAGAAACGGGAAGACGTCCCACGGCAATATCAGGCATAGCATTCGCACTCGATTCGTTAGTACCTAGATAAGCAAAATCATCATCTCCCACATCTCCATCTCCACTTCCATTGGAAACAGGCTCAAATGTGGGTATGAAATTTGAATTTTTATTTAAAACATTTTTGACATCATAAGAAGCATCTCCAAATAATAATAAATACGATGGAGGAGTCAGTTCTTTGTTTTCTTGTGCTTTATCATACAACATTTTCATCAAACGACGGATAGCTGAAGGATCGACTATACCTGCAGAAAATTCATTATATACTTGCGTAGTGAGCAGCACTGCTGTTTTGACATTGTTTTGACGATGCAACTCACCCAATTCTTGTGCTTCTTTTTGAAAATCGGGGTGTGCAACAATGACATATTCTATGGAATTGAGCGCATGTAAATTTTGCGTATCTATTTTTTGAATATCTAAGGCCTTTAATGAAAGGAAGGTATTCCCATCAAAGGCTATAAACTCCGCTAAATGATCATCCTTTCTCACAAAAGAATATAGCTTATCCTTTTGTGTTACCTTTATATTTTCAATATTCCACAAGCTATCTATTTTCCAAACTTGTACACTTCCATAGAGACTTTCTATTTGAAATTTGACCACATTTTTAATGGCTTCTGGAGAACGAAACGAAAGAAAACCTTGCGCAATTTTTAATTTTCTATAATATTGAAAATTGAAATAATCTAAATAACCATCCGAAATCACCGCGTTTTCTTTGCTATATTTTAGTCGGAATCGAGGCGTATTTTGTCTAAGTTTACATCTATATTGTGCCGATTGCGTAGCCAAACAAAAATTTTCAGAAAGCGATATTTGCACGTTTAAATTGGCCGCCATCGAATCCTCGGCCAAAAAAGCTTGTGTGGAAGAAAGAGTAAATGTAGATGCGGAACTGGCAGCCAAAGCCATGTTTATTTTTATTACAGAATCCAAAATAATATCAGGAAAAACAAAATCAAAATCGTGTACCGCTCCTTGTTCTCTAAAGATTTCGCCTACCCAATTTTGTCCTTCATTACATGGATTGAAGAGATCTTTTTCATAATATTGATAATCGATAAACTGCTGTATAGTTTTGCTTGGCAGCATATTTACCTCTACCGCATCTTGTATGCGTTTGCGTGTGCCTTGTGTATAATTGGCAGAGAGAAAATAATAGGTATAATCATCATAATAATTTACCTGATGTGTAAAATTTGCTTCTTCGACTTTTTGATCCCATTGCCAAGTAGTCGCACTTTGCCCATAAAATAGAAGATAATCATTCGCATTAAATTGTCCATCCCCGCCATCATAGATTGCAATAGGAATTTCCATTAAATCATCATTGTATTTTTCATTTTTATTGTCGTTGGCAAGCATTCCTGCGGGATTGCCAAAAAGTGCAATTTGAGACGATTTAATTTCATCCTGCAAAATCCCATATTTTTTCATCTCTTGAAAAGTCAAACGATAAATTCCACTTTGCTGAATACGAAGTTTAAAAAAAGGAGCTTGAGCCAAAACTGATTCGTTTTTTGGAATTGACGAATTATTTTTGAAATTGAATATGGAAAGTGAATCTGTACTTTTAGTATTACTCAGTAATTTGAAAGTTGTTAACAGTTCGTAATTTCCCGTGCTTTGATTTTTACGAATTGGCAATATACAAGCTATAGTTCGAAATTCATATCGATATTCTTGTATTTGACTCCGTATATTAAATTCGGGCGCAATTAAATCTTCATACATTTGCAAATACGCGGTTTCCTGAGGAGTAGCCTCTCGTACTTGCTCATTACTAAGATATACACTCACTTCTTTTTCAGTGGAGTATTCATTTAATGGGACTATATAACAAGGTAATTCCTTATATTCATCCATCATCGCAAAATTCTCAAAAGCAATTCGTTCTTGTGTATCTGGAAGGAATGCTTTTAGTTCTGGATACCAACTAATACGATGTTCCGAGACTTTTAATTGAGCCTGAGATATAAAGCTAACAAGGCATAGAAGTATGATGAACACATTCTTTTTTGTATACATTATTGACAATATTTTGTATACAAATATACGAATATTTCTCGACTTTTACAACAATTTTATCGTAAAACAAAGAGTTTACAAATTCAATTATAAATTTATAATTGAACTCGCAAACTCTTTGTCTCGTTTTTAAATGAAATCTAAAATGTCTTCTAATGAAAATCCTCTTGGCGCAGCCAATTCTCGTAAATTTTTCAAACCCAAACGACAGCGACCAGTCACTGTATTTTTATTGGTTTTTAATTGCTGAGCGATTTCTTCCATTGTGTAATTTTCAAAATAATGTAAACGTATCGCAATACGTTGTTTATCTGAAATCAAATGCAATAAATAATCAATTTTTTCTTCTTTAGTTGCAATGGGTTGAATTCCGTAATTTAAAGGAATTTGCACAAACTCTTTATCCTCTACTAAACCCATAGCGAGTTCGGTAGCATGTAATTCGTGCAAACGAATTTTTCTACTTATGTTACGAAAATGATCATGCGCCTTAAACAACGCAATTTTTTTGAGCCAACAAATAAGTAAGCCCCTTTCTTCGTACACATGTTCTAAACTTTTTGTGTATGCACACAACAATGTATCCTGTGTAAGGTCATTACACAAATCCTTGTCTTTCAAAAAAGAATACAAGTAAGCAAAAACTTTCTGACGATGCATCTCCGTCAAAATAATAGGTTGATGAATTGTTAAATTTGAATTTAACACAGAGGGTAATGGTTGATTTTTCATACCTCTAAGTATTGGTTAGTAACTCATGTTAAAGAGTAAATAAAACTTACTCCAGGGGTCAAAGTTACATGTTTTTTTATAAATCCAATAATTAAAGATGTTAAAAATTGTTAAATCTTATATTATCCACATTTAGAATACCCACATGCAGGACAAGACAAACAGCCTTCTTTATAAATCAACCCAGGTTCTCCACATTCTGGACATTTTGTTTTTTCAGCAATAGTGCCATCTGGAATGTATTTTTTAATTGCTCTCACCACTCCATTTTTCCAAGTATTGATTTCTTCATCACCTAAACGCAAACCACTAATTAAATCCACAGTAAAAGGAATAGGGGTACCCTGACGTAAAATTCCAGAAATTAATTTGGCATAATTCCAAAAAGCTTCATCAAAAGTACGTGAAAGCCCTTGTATATATACTTTATATCCATCTTTGTCTTGATATTCAAAATCATAGCGAGCAGGAATATCCACCGATTCTTTGACACGAATTACACTTCCTTTGGTAACGGATGGAGAAAGAGGGAAGTCTTCGGCTCGTCCTGTAAAAATTTCGTAAGGACGTCCTTGATAAAGTCCTACCACCGCAATCCATTTTTCATACGCATTTTGGAAACGCACCACATCTGCCTCTAAACGTTTGGGTCGTATAGGTGCTTTATCTATACCTGCATTGGGTTTCTCTTTATTGGAGACTAGAACCCCATTGCGCGATCCTTCTCTATAAATAGTCATCCCTTTACAACCCGTTTCCCATGCAGTTTGATAAATTTTACTCACTAATTCTTCTTTCGTATCTTCTGGTATATTTACAGTTACACTAATGGAATGATCCACCCATTTTTGCACCGCTCCTTGCATTTTTACTTTGTTAAGCCAGTCTATATCATTGGATGTTGCTTTATAATAAGGCGATTTAGCAATAATTTTTTGAAGTTCTATATCGTCTAAAGCTTTTACCTCTTCTACGTTATATTCTTGCACTTTCAACCATTCTACAAATTTTGGATGAAAAACATTGTACTCTTCAAAGGTATCACCCAATTCATCGGTAAAAGATACTTTGACATTTTTATCATTGGGATTTACTTTTCGACGACGTTTGTAAGAAACCATAAATACGGGTTCGATACCCGAGGAAGTTTGCGTACAAATACTTACACTTCCCGTAGGCGCAATCGTCAACATGGCAATATTCCGACGTCCATATTTTAACATTTCTTCATATACATGAGGAGCCGCTTGTTTGATTCTTTGTACAAATGGATTTGTTTCCTCACGCTCACTTCGATAAATAGGAAAAGCTCCTCGTTCTTTGGCCATAAGCACAGAAGAAGAGTAAGCCTCAACCGCTAAGGTTTTATGTACGTCTACTGAAAATTTAGTTGCTTCGGGCGTGCCATAACGAAGATTTAAAGCCGCCAACATATCCCCTTCTGCCGTAATTCCTAAACCCGTACGACGTCCTTCTAAACTTTTCATTTTGATATTTAACCATAGATTACGTTCGGTACGTTTAATTTCTTCTTCTTCGGGATCGGAAGCAATTTTTTCTAAAATTTTATCTACATTTTCTAATTCCAAATCAATAATATCATCCATTAAACGTTGTGCAATTTGCACATGTTCTTTGAATAATTGGATATTGAATTTTGCAGTTGGAGTAAATGGATTTTCGACATAGCTATATAAATTTAAAGCTAACAAACGACAACTATCGTAAGGACATAAAGGAATTTCGCCACAAGGATTGGTTGACACCGTTTTAAAACCCATATCGGCATAACAGTC
Organism: Bacteroidales bacterium; assembly: GCA_036655775.1. Classification (GTDB taxonomy): domain Bacteria; phylum Bacteroidota; class Bacteroidia; order Bacteroidales; family P3; genus JAVVPL01. Next base: position 12,599 of record JAVVPL010000020.1, read on the forward strand.
GGGCACAGATTCCCGAATAATCGTATCCCAAAAAAGCACGCCAGGCTCAGCAGATTTCCACGCGTTATGAATAATTTTAGTCCACAAACGACGTGCATCTACGGTTTTGGTAAAACTTGGATTTTTGGATTCGATTGGATATTGTTGCACAAATGGAATATCATTTTTAACCGCATTCATAAACTCATCCGTTAATTTGACGGAGACATTGGCTCCTGTAACCTTTCCTTCTTCCATTTTAGCATCTATAAAACGCTCTACATCAGGATGTTTAACACTGATACTTAACATCAAAGCCCCTCTACGTCCATCTTGAGCCACTTCACGCGTAGAATTGGAATAACGTTCCATAAAAGGAACAATGCCTGTTGAGGTAAGTGCACTATTTTTGACTGGACTTCCCCCTGGTCGAATGTGAGATAAATCATGCCCCACGCCACCTCTACGTTTCATCAATTGCACTTGTTCTTGATCTATCTTCATAATTCCACCATAGGAATCGGATTCTCCATTATTTCCAATCACAAAACAATTGGATAAAGAGGCTATTTGATATCGATTGCCAATACCTGCCATAGGACTACCTTGAGGAATAATATATTTAAAGTCTTTAAGTAAGGCAAATATTGTTTTTTCGTCCAATGGATTTGCATATTTTTTTTCAATACGAGCCAATTCTCTCGCAATTCGTATATGCATATCATTGGGGGTCTTTTCATAAACATTGCCTATACTATCTTTGAGTGCATACTTATTCATCCAAACATTAGCGGCTAAGGCATCTCCCTTAAAATAAGCCGTTGCTTGTTCTAAAATTTCTTCTTGTGTATATCCTGCAGGAATATGACTTGTATTTTTCGCATTTTCCTCGGTTTTTAATTGTGGCATAGTGGGTTGTATATTTTCTGTCTGTGAAACTAAATTGGGTTCTTCTCGCTTTTCCTGTAATTTTTCATATATGCTTGAAGCCATTTTAGGAGTAGTAACAACTTCAGATTCAGTGAATAAAGATGGATTCATATAGCTCTATATTTTATATTATTACTTGTGGTGATTTGGAATTGCGAAGTTAATTTTTTTTTTTCAAAAAATAAGTCTTGTTTATCAACATTCGTTGTTTGTATTCGCGCTAAGCCTTGCTGTTATTATCGCAGCAAGATTTACTTGAACTTTTCAACAAAAAAACAATTCGATGTTGATAACATTAACTAAAAAATGTAGTTGATTTTGAATCAAGGCTTGCCCTAAAAAAAATAAAGAAAAATCAAAGTATAGACTCCGAAATAAAAGGGACCTGCAATAAAAAAGGGAAATTATCCTTCGGACAACTTCCCTTTTAATTTGGTTACAAGTTTTAACACTTGCTTAGTACGTTTCTAAATTACATCGACATTTTTTCAGCTTGCGTTTGTAAGCCTTGAACGTAAATTGCTTTTAGACGTTGTTCCCTAGCTAGAACAGATGGTTTTGTGAATTTTTGACGTTCTCTCAATTCTTTGATAACGCCCGTTTTTTCAAATTTACGCTTTAATTTTTTTAAAGCGCGTTCAATGTTTTCGCCTTCTTTAATAGGAACAATAATCATACTAAATACCTTTTCCTTTCTGATTGATTAATAATATTATTTAACGAGCAAAGGTACTAATTTTTTTTACAAAAAACCATTTTTTTGTAAAAAATTTCTTTTTTCAAAAAAATTATTATATCTTTGCACCTCTTTTGGGTTTCGTGGCCGAGAGGTTAGGCGCCGGTCTGCAAAACCGTTTACAGCGGTTCGAATCCGCTCGAAACCTCAAGTAAATGCAAAAAGGTCGCTTATAGCGACCTTTTTGCATTTACTTGAGGTCCATCCAATAGGAATGAACAAAACTGGACAACAAAAAAACTTTATGGACAAAACATTCTACATCGAAACCTACGGCTGTCAAATGAATTTTGCCGACTCGGAAATTCTTAGCGCTATTCTTACATCTGCGTCTTATACTCCCTGTTCCCACTATCGTCAAGCCGATGTGATCCTCATCAATACCTGTTCTATTCGCGATCATGCAGAACAACGTATTTACAATCGCCTTCGCGAATTTGTAGCCTATAAAAAAGTAAAACCCAGACTTAAAATCGGCATTATTGGCTGTATGGCCGAACGACTTAAAGAAGATTTACTCTCTTCGCAAATTGCCGTAGATTTAGTGGTAGGTCCCGATGCCTATCGTAGTCTTCCTCGACTTCTCCAAGAAGTAGAATCGGGCGCTCAGGGCATTGATGTACTTTTATCTGAAGAAGAAACATATCACGATATAAGCCCTGTACGACTAGGACCTAACAAAATATCTGCTTTTGTATCCATTATGAGAGGTTGTGAAAACTACTGTGCGTATTGTGTGGTTCCTTACACTCGCGGCAAAGAGAGAAGTCGCGATCCTCAATCAATTATAGAAGAAGCTCGTCAACTGTTTCATGAAGGCTATCGTGAAATTACACTCTTGGGTCAAAATGTAAACTCTTACAATTGTGAAAGCACTACTTTTCCTCTATTGATGGAAGCTGTTGCGCAAATTAGTCCCTTACTTCGTGTTCGATTTTCGACCTCTCATCCTAAAGATTTATCGGATGATCTTTTAAAAACAATGGTCAAGTATCCCAATATATGTAAGGCCATCCACCTCCCTGTACAATCAGGCAGTTCGCGTATGCTAAAACAAATGAAACGAAAATATGATCGCATTTGGTATTTGGATAGAATCGCCTCTATTCGTAAACATATTCCCGACTGCGGGCTTTCTACCGACATTATCACGGGTTTTTGTGGAGAAACACTAACCGATCATCAAGAAACTCTTTCTTTGATGCGAGAAGTAGGCTATGATTTTGCCTTTATGTTTAAATATTCTGAACGACCCAATACCTTGGCTGCTCGCAGCTATATCGACGACGTAGCGGAAGAAGAAAAACTTCGTAGGCTCAATGAGGTAATTGATCAGCAACAAGTCCTTAGTTTTGAAAGCAATAAAAAAGATGTGGGCAAAGATTTTGAAATTTTGGTAGAAGGAATTTCTAAAAAATCGAAAACCCATTATTTTGGACGAAGTTCACAAAACAAAGTGATCGTTTTTGAAAACAGCCAAGAAAAGCCCGTGCATATAGGTGATTATGCTTATATACATATAACCCAATGCACGGCAGCCACGCTGCTAGGCAGTTTGATCGAAATTAATCGTTAGTTGGAATTGTCCATCTGACACCCAAATAAAACATGCGGCTCATCATAGGGCCCCACACTACAGAAGCATCAAAATTACTACCAAAGGGATTGGCAGCATCAATGATTGGATTATCTTGTGTATAGTTGGTAATATTTTCACAACCTGCATAGATATCTACCGTTTTAAAACGATGTGTAACCTGCGCCATCATGTAAATATAAGGATCCGAACGTTCGGGTTTGGCACCTGCGGTATTGGGTAGGCGACAAGCTCCATTTACTTGAAAAGTTACATCAAACATCCATTTTTGGAATTTGGTGGCATAAGATAAAACGGCTAAACCTTTCCACTTATTGACAAAAGGCTTTTCTCTCAAAGAACCATCAATAGTCATTTGGACATCATTGTAACGACCCGCCAAAATTACGTTAAATCCTTCACAAATATCAATATTTGCTTCTAACTGAAAACTATTTGAATAGGATTTTCCATCTAAATTGTAAAAATAAACCGCATGCGCATTTCGATCTAAGTCTACAACCATTTGATTGACAAAGTCGGTACGATAGGCATCAAACGACAGTACGATTTTGCGTTCTTCAACCAAAGGAATTTTATATACTACATTAAATCCATAGTTCCAGGCTTCCTCCATTTTTATATTATTGGCGATAACAAATTCACGAGAACTAGCCATCAACCCAAAGTTTTCCGCAAATAAATTAGGAGAACGATACCCTCGCCCTCCCGACAGACGAAGACTCAAATCCTCAATGATATTCCAACGTAAATGCAAACGAGGAGTTAGCATGTTTTTTTGATATTCAGTATTGTAATCATAACGTAAACCAGCAATTACAGATAAGATATTTTTGAAAGTAAAACTATATTGTGCAAAAACACCTGGAATTAATTCATTTCTGTAATAGGATTTCAATTTGTACTTCTCATAATAATCGTTTAATTGAAAACTAGCACCCGCACTTAGTTTGTGCATTTCACTAAAACTATTTTCATAAATCAAATTGGCATATAAATTGGCCTCTTGTCCTAAATATTGATTATGTCCGTAAAATGCACTTTGGTCGAGCCAAGTGGTGGATAATTGCAAGGCTATATTTTGTTCATCATTGATCAAAAAACCATTTTTTGTAAATAATTGATATCGCTGAGTCGAGGTACCAATACCGTATTTTAGAGTATCATTTCTATCTGTTTTGGGATTAAAGCCCATTTGTCCTCCATTGCGATTCTCGGAAATAGCACTCAAGGTGGTAATATTTACATATCGATCCGATTTGTAAGTCCACCGATTGAGAAAATTAAGTTGTAGTGTTTTGGGACTATCCATAAATCCATCCCCATGTTTTGTAGCTTTGTCGCCTATATGATCGAGTTCTCGCCCCATATAGGAAGCATGCCCAAACAAAGTCGTTCCTAGTTTTTTGTTGATCCGAATATTGCCAATCGCATTGAGTTCTCCTTTGAGTTCTGAATTTATAAACGCATTTAAGAAAAAAGGATCAGCCGTTTCTGGCTTACGATATTCGAGATTAATTTGACCTGTAATAGCTTCAAATCCATTGATAACAGAAGAAGTTCCTTTTGAAATTTGGATTCCACTCATATAGGAACCTGGCACATAATTTAAACCAAAAGGAGCGGAAAGACCTTTTACAAAAGGCATATTTTCATACATCATCTGGCTATAAATACCCGCTAAACCTAACATCTGAATTTGGCGTGCGCCCGACACCGCATCGGAATAACCAACATCTACCGTGGCGCTATTTTCAAAACTTTCTGCTAAATTACAACACGCTAATTTACACAAACCATCGCTAGTAATTACTTCTGTTTTTAGCGCATTAATACTTGAAATATAGGCGCCTCCTTGACGTGCTTTGACCTCTACGGTTTTTAACTGAATGGCCGAAGTAGGGTGTAATATAATATCTAAATCTTTATGTGTTTTGTCGATTTCAAGCGTGTCGGAAACATACCCTACATAACTAACCACTAGAAGATCGCCATCTTTTTCGGTTTTATTTAAATTAAATTTGCCTTGGTCGTCGGTAGTGGTTCCATTCAGAGAGACCAACCAATACACATTTGCAAAAGGAATAGGAGGATTTTTTTTGGTGGAAGTATATTCTTTGACACTTCCTTTAATTTTTATTTGCGCTTGAAGACTCAATGAACCCACAATGAATATACATAAAAACGCAGCAATTTTTGCTTTCATATAATAAAATACTATTTGTTGTTTCTAAATTAAAAATTCTTTTTAATACAAATACATGTAGTTAATAAGACTTATTTAAATTAAAAACTGACAAATAGAACTCAAAAAAGCAGTTCCATCAGAAAATTTGATAGGAGGAAAATCGAAAAATTTTAAACGTATATATTCTCTATATATCGAAATCAAATCCGTATTTGTGAACAAAATACACAACATAGGGATAGAGAGAGAAGGGATATCAGAAGAGGAATATATAAAATCGCTCTCTAATTTTGCAAAGTGATAGTGATTTACACAACAAGCCTCATCCGTAATCTGTTCGTGAGCATGAGGAAAATTACAAGTACAGGGAATTTGGCTTTCTTGACCTGTTTTGGTATGATGGTGATGATGAGTGCAATTGGCTTTGGCAGAAGAAGAGCTAAAGAAAATATAATCTTTATGTTCATTATTACAATGGTGTACAACATAGAACACCCCCGTGGTAGAAACAAAGAATGCTACCAAAAGGACATAAACCAAACTATATTTTAAAAATTTATTCACTTTGCAAAGGTACGAAAAAATTCATGAAAATAAAATGAAAAAATTCACGTATATTTGCATCTTAATTTAGAATCAATCGTATCAATGAGTGAACAAATAAAACATGAGTGCGGAATTGCCCTAATCCGCTTACTGAAACCACTTGATTACTATAAGAAAAAATACGGGGACAGTTTTTACGGTTTGAATAAAATGTATTTGCTAATGGAAAAGCAGCACAACAGAGGTCAAGATGGTGCGGGCATGGCAAATATCAAATTTGACACCCCTCCTGGCGAATCGTATATTAATATTGCGCGCTCTAATTCGGGTACTCCCATCAAAGATGTGTTTGCACAAGCTTTTGAACCAATTAAAAAAGCGGGTTTACAACATCCGGAAATTTTGCAGGACAGCAAATGGCTCAAAGAACACTTGGATTTTACGGGTGAACTTTTTATGGGACACCTTCGTTATGGTACTTTCGGGCGAAATCAAATGGAAAACATTCACCCTTTTGTTAGAGAGAATAATTGGAAAAGCCGAAATTTGGTATTGGCGGGAAATTTTAATTTGACAAATATTGATGAACTTTTTGAAACCCTTTTAACTTCGGGTCAACATCCAATGAAAACTGGCGATACGGTTACTATTTTAGAAAAAATAGGAAAAGCACTGGATGATGAAAATCAGAAACTGTACAACAAATATAAAGCTTTAGGACATACAAATCGTGAAATTGCACAAATTATTTCACAAGAATTAGATTTATTGAGTGTATTAAAAATTGCGAGCAAAGGTTGGGATGGAGGCTATGTGTTTGAAGGAATTATTGGGCATGGAGATGCCTTTGTGATGCGCGATCCAGCAGGAATTCGTCCTGCATTTTATTATGTAGACGACGAAGTAGTAGTGGTGGCTTCGGAACGTCCAGTAATACAAACTGCATTTAACGTACCTTTGGCCACTATCAAAGCGCTCCCTCCTGCACACGTACTCATTGTGAAACGTAGTGGAGAAGTAAGTGTAGAAGCTTTTACGGAACCAGCAAAAGAAACTTGTGCTTGTTCTTTTGAACGAATTTATTTTTCGAGAGGAACCGATGCCGATATTTACAAAGAACGTAAAGAACTGGGGCGACTATTAACCCCTGCCATATTGGAAACCATTGGCTACGACATGGAAAATACCGTTTTTTCATCTATCCCTAATACAGCCTCCGTGGCTTTTCATGGACTTACGGAAGGATTAGAAGAATATTGTAAACAGATACAAGCAAAAAAAATATTAGCCTTAGGAAATCAATTGACCCCTGAAAAACTTACTGAAATTCTACATGTACGACCTCGAGCCGATCAAATTGCCGTAAAAGATGCAAAGATGCGCACCTTTATTGCGCAAGATGACAAACGCAACGATTTAGTATCACATGTATATGATGTCACCTATGGATTAGTACATGAATATTTGGATAATTTGGTGGTTGTGGACGATTCCATCGTAAGGGGTACTACGCTAAAACAAAGCATTCTTCGTATCTTAGACCGTTTGGGACCTAAACATGTAGTGGTTGCTTCTTCGGCACCCCAAATTCGATATCCCGATTGTTATGGCATTGACATGGCTAAATTAGGTGATTTTTGTGCCTTTGAAGCAGCAATTGCTTTATTAAAAGATACACACCAAGAACATATCATTCAAGAAGTATATGAAAACTCAAAAGCGCAAATACATTTGCCTAAAGAAGAAATGAAAAACTATGTGCGCGAAATTTACAAACCATTTACATCGGAACAAATCTCTACCAAGATAGCAGAATTGTTAAAACCCGAAACCATGCATGCAAAAGTTACTATTGTGTATCAAACTATAGAAAATTTACATAAAGCTTGCCCCGAACATAAAGGAGATTGGTATTTTACAGGCAAATATCCCACACCTGGTGGCAATGCCGTGGTAAGTCGTGCATTTATTAATTATATAGAAAACAATAACAAAAGAGCTTATTAATATTATGGAAAAAACAATTTTAATTACAGGAGGTGCTGGATTTATTGGCTCACATGTAGTTCGTTTATTTGTAAATCAATATCCAGATACACGTATTGTAAATTTAGATAAATTAACATACGCAGGGAATTTAGCAAATTTGTTGGATGTGCACGATAAACCTAATTATATTTTTGAAAAAGCAGATATTGTAGATGCAGATGCACTCGGAAAGATATTTGAAAAATATACCATCGATGGCATAATTCACTTGGCGGCAGAATCGCATGTGGACCGCTCTATTGCTAACCCTATGGAATTTATTCAAACTAATATTGTGGGCACCGTCAATTTATTGAACGCAGCTCGTACAGCATGGAAAGATAAAATGGAAGGAAAGCGATTTTATCACATCAGTACAGATGAAGTATATGGCTCCTTAGGAGAAAATGGTTTTTTTGTTGAAACTACGGCTTATGATCCACGGAGCCCCTACTCTGCCTCCAAAGCTTCATCCGATCATTTGGTCAGAGCCTATCATCATACGTTTGGATTACCTATAGTTTTGTCAAATTGTTCAAATAATTATGGACCTTACCAATTTCCTGAAAAGTTATTACCTTTGGCTATTCACAATATTAAACATAATAAAGCAATTCCTATTTATGGGAAAGGTGAAAATATTAGAGATTGGTTGTATGTTGGCGATCATGCACGTGCTATCGACCTTATTTTCCACAAAGGAAAAGACGGAGAAACCTATAATATTGGCGGGAATAATGAATGGCAAAATATTCAACTTATCAATCTTCTTTGCACTATCATGGATAAAAAACTAGGAAGAGAGGAAGGGAGTTCGGCCAAATTAATTACTCATATACAAGATAGAGCAGGCCACGACTTGCGCTATGCAATTGACTCCTCCAAACTTCAAAAAGAATTGAATTGGCATCCCTCACTTCAATTTGAAGAAGGAATGGCTTTGACTGTGGATTGGTATCTCAATAATGAAGAATGGTTGAACCATGTCACCTCTGGAGAATACAAAAAGTTTTACGAACAACAATATGTAAAACGCTAAAAACAAAATTTATGAACCCAAAAGAAGTTGATATTTTTATTCCATGTTGTATTGATCAATTATATCCACAAACAGGATTTAATATGCTCAAAGTGCTTCATCATCTTGAAGTGAAAACCCATTATAACGAAGAGCAAACTTGCTGTGGTCAAACTGCTTTCAAAAATGGATTTTGGGATGAAGCCAAAGAAATTGGCGAAAAATTTATCAGGGATGTATATCATCAACGATATGTAGTTTGTCCTTCTGCTTCTTGTGTAAGTTATTTTAGAAATCAAGCCAAAGAACTATTTCACAATACTAGTTATCATTTAGAAAGTAAATCTTTACGAGAAAATCTTTTTGAATTTACCGATTATCTGGTCAACATTCTTAGGGTAAGTGATGTGGGAGCTAGCTTTCCTCACAAAGTAACCTATCATGATTCTTGTGCCGCTTTACGGGAATATGGCATTAGTGCAGAACCTCGTATTTTATTATCTAATGTCGAGGGGCTTGAACTAATTGAAATGGAAAATAATGATGAATGCTGCGGTTTTGGTGGAAGTTTTTCTCTCAAATTTGAACCTATCTCTCTAGCCATAACGCAAGCAAAAGTAAACAATGCCTTGGCTACTGAAGCTGAATATATAGTCTCGACCGATTCAAGCTGCCTTGGAAATATGGAGGCATATATCAAAAAACAAAAATTGCCTATTAAATGTATTCATATTGCGGATGTATTGGCAAGCGGGATCAAATAAAGACAATGTTGCTTTCCGATGTTTCCACCTCGGTAGATACTATCCCTAAAGAAATATATTACAAATTTGCTACTTAAAGCCCTCTGAAAATAAAATATTTTGAAAACTAAATTATAAATTGTAAATTTATCCACTCATTGGAAAGTCTCACATCTTTGGGCGAGATCGTGGTTTGAAAATAGGGAGTACTATACTAATGGAGACCATTACCAAACAGGAGAAGTAAACGTAGAGATAGAACTCTACTTCCAAGTTTTCACTTCCGCAAATATGAGTATGCCCGAAGAGCTACACACACAAGCTCTTTCCCACTTTGATATCGTCAGCAAAGTATATGTTGCTTTGGAGAGGTTTTCGGGCGAAAACTTTAGTAGCCTAAATCGAAGAAAAACTACGAGAAATACTAAAATCGCATTTGGGGTTAGAAGCTACCAAAATTTTTGTCTGTCATTTTATTTTTTATTTTGTAATATTTTTTATACTTTCGTCGTGCGTTTTAGGATACAGTGCACCTATATAAAACTATTAGCGTCGATGTTTTTAATAGCTCCGACCCAAAAGCCTGAGATTTATTTCTTAGGCTTTTTTCGTAAAATCAAAAGCTGTTAAGGATGGGACTTCCCTATTTCAATTTCAATATAGTCCAATTAAAAGATGGTTAGTTTTACTTCCTTGACTTGGTATAGCTTATTTCAATTCCAATATAGTCCAATTAAAAGGTAAATCAAGAGGTATTCGATGCTCTTCTCTCCACAATTTCAATTCCAATATAGTCCAATTAAAAGTTTGTCGCTTCGAGATTATAAATCCTTACTTCAACCATTTCAATTCCAATATAGTCCAATTAAAAGAGTCAAGCAGAAGCGGATAAGTATAAATCGGTAAAATTTCAATTCCAATATAGTCCAATTAAAAGATGCTTACCCGCAAACCAACAAACCACCCCTGTAAATTTCAATTCCAATATAGTCCAATTAAAAGTATACACTCCTTTAGTTTTGTCGGTGCTTTTGTTATTTCAATTCCAATATAGTCCAATTAAAAGATTTTTACTGATGGATTTTACCATTTGTTCCAAAACATTTCAATTCCAATATAGTCCAATTAAAAGGGCATTTACTTAACTTTTCGGCGCAACTCGAATTTTATTTCAATTCCAATATAGTCCAATTAAAAGTTTAGCAGAGAAACAGTATTACATCCTTATATAATATTTCAATTCCAATATAGTCCAATTAAAAGTGCGATTGCTTGCTAAGGATCAAAAAGGAAACCTAAATTTCAATTCCAATATAGTCCAATTAAAAGGCTGATTTAGCCATAGCCACCGCCACGGGTAACTTCTATTTCAATTCCAATATAGTCCAATTAAAAGAAACCCGCCCCAAAAAGAGAATGTATTTAACCCCGATTTCAATTCCAATATAGTCCAATTAAAAGTCACAAGATGCCAAAAAATCTACTTGCTTGACAATATTTCAATTCCAATATAGTCCAATTAAAAGGGAGCTCGCAGGAGAACTCTCGGGATATAAAGTAGATTTCAATTCCAATATAGTCCAATTAAAAGTTCACCTTTGATTCCAGGGGTACCTTGTAGCCCTCATTTCAATTCCAATATAGTCCAATTAAAAGTAAACAACCTGAAAGACCCAGTGCACGCGCGCGCAAATATTTCAATTCCAATATAGTCCAATTAAAAGCGGGATTGGGCGGAAGACTTGGTGATTTGTGTCGATATTTCAATTCCAATATAGTCCAATTAAAAGTCTGCATCTTCTTTTACGCCTAAGGCGATTTGCGCCATTTCAATTCCAATATAGTCCAATTAAAAGTTTCGTGTGTCCGTAGCCGATCGTTAATATGCCTGATTTCAATTCCAATATAGTCCAATTAAAAGTTTTGTTGATCCAAATACACGAACTGAGACCTCTATTTCAATTCCAATATAGTCCAATTAAAAGCGCTGTTTCTTTAATTTCTCGCATAGTTCTTTCAAATTTCAATTCCAATATAGTCCAATTAAAAGAAGCGGCTACCATTGAATTCATTATCCCTTACATATTTCAATTCCAATATAGTCCAATTAAAAGAGACAGTTAATAGCCATTCCCGAAGC
>JAVVPL010000021.1:0-6839 GCA_036655775.1 Bacteroidales bacterium
AAAATAAAATAAAATAAAATAAAATAAAATAAAATAAAATAAAATAAAATAAAAAATGAAACTCAAAAAAATCGTATTTCACAGTCTTAAATCTGTAAGTCTATTGGCGGTACTTAGTGTCGCTTTGGTGTCGTGTAAAGATTCCGACCCAGATCCACAACCCATTCCCGAGGCCTTTGGTAGTGGTGTATATATAGTTAATGAAGGCGCGTATGGTCAAGGCAATGGCGATATCACCTATTACAATCCAAATACCTCTGCCCTCAACCAAGCTATTTTCAAAACAGCCAATACGCGTCCTTTAGGCGATGTTCCTACGGATATTCTTTTTAATGGATCCAAAAATTATATCGTAGTCAACAATTCACAGCCTACAAAAATAGAAGTAGTGAATGCGGGCAATTGCAAGAGCGTGTCTTTAATTACAGGTTTTTCCTCTCCTCGACAAATTTTAAAAATCAATGAAGATTTAGCATATATTTCCGATATTGCAGCAGGAAAAATCCACAAAATAGATCTTAAAAAAGATGCCTATCTTGGCTTTATTCCTACTCAAAAAGCAGTGGAACAAATGTTGAAATTTGGCGATAAAGTATTTGCTGCCAATTGGAGTAATGCTTACGTCGAGGGCGATAATAGCACTTTGCAGGTTATTGATATCAATTCAAACACGGTGGTACATACGCTCAATTTAGTTAAAGAACCACAAAGTATGGTTTTGGACAAAAATAATAAACTTTGGGTACTATGTGCGGGAGGTTGGGATCCTAAAAGTGATACCCTTCCTGCTTTATATTGTATCAATCCCACTACCTATACCATTGAAAAAACCTTGTGGTTTGCCAACAAAAGTATGGCCCCTTCCAATTTGAAACTAAGTACCGATAAAGCCTCTCTTTATTATCTTTTGGGTGCAAATATATATAAATTATCTTTGGATGCCACCGCAATTCCAGCCACAGAGGCCGCCTATATCAAAACCACTGCAATGGGCTTGTACAATATGGGTATTGACCCTAAAACAGGCGATATTTATGTAACGAATCCCAAAGATTATAGCCAAAATGGAGAAGTGTTGCGCTATGATAAAATGGGGAAATTTATCAAATCGATCAGTACAGGCGTTGTGCCTAGTGCGGTTTTGTTTAAATAAAAAGATAGGGCACTCTAATTTAGAGTGCCCATATCTTTACTAAAAAACAAACCTTCTTAAAACCAAAACCAAAATTATAATTTATTTTATCGAAAAAATCCTTGTTTCTACCCTGTCTTTATCTTTTACTTTTAAAATATACAATCCACTTTTAAAGACACTTGATGAAATTTGAAATTCAGTTCCATTTCCCCTTTTTACAATAGGAATTTCATTGCCTAATAATGTAAATACGCTAATTTCAGGCGTGTGCCAATCTTCGTTTAATTGCAAATAAAATTCACCTTGATTAGGATTTGGATATAAACAAATCGTTTTTTTTGCAGCAATTTGTATGTTTTTAACCGTAGAATCGGCTTGCATATTTTTTCTGCAATCTTTCAAAAAGGTGCGCATATAAGCGGACTGTTCTTTGCTAAACATACAGGCACAAGGTAAAGCGTAATCCATATAATTTTCCACTTGAACCAAATTTCCACATTGCATCACGGGATTATCGCAAGCAGTTTCGGCATATTGCGTATAATGGGTCAAAGGAGTATCTTCAAATCCATCATCCAATACAAGCGTTTTGCCATCATTGGTAATTAAAATGATATTAGGATGTCGAATACCAAAATAATGGCCTAATTCGTGAATGGCTGTTTTGCAGGTAGCTTGAGGGTTTTTTTCTTGAGCTCCTCCAAAGGTATACCAGGTATCCACGGTCAATCCGTCCAATTTTTTAGCCTCATCCGACACAATCCATTGTTCCCAAAAGCGAGAATTTTCTCCCGAAAGCCATTTGAGAAGATCATCTCCAGAGGCTTTATCGGTAGCTACGGGTTGGGTAACAAATCCGCCTATATTACTTTTCCCTTCCATTCCTCCCAAATCGGCCACGTAAATATTGATATATTTTTCGTTGTCCCAATTTAAGGCTTGCCCATTTTCATCAAATTTAAATGCGTATTTTTTAACAATACTAGTATCTCCAATCATAGGAAAATAACTAGTTTTAGTAGTATGATAAAGGATTCCAGAACTTGGATTATTTTCAGGATCTCGATTGGCCAACACAAATTTGATATTTGGATTGCCCACAACGTTTTTAAAATCGGCCCTTACTTCTTGCTCCTTTGTAGTGGTATAGGCTTGGTTGATTTTCTCCAAAAATTTATGCACCTGTGTTTCTGAAATTTTCTCCTCAGGAGTGGCTGGATTATACACAATATGCACCACTACGGGTACCTTGAGTTCTTCGCCATTATCATTTGTCATTCTTGATTTTTTCAAAATTCGTTGATGGTCTTCTTCCCATTTTTCGTATAAAGCAAAATGCCTTGGATCGGTTTGTATATTTTCTCCCCACACACCTAAAGTAAAGTTTTGGGTGTTTGTCAAAAAGTTTGAGCGAGACATTTGTTTATCGCGTGGAGGAGGTGCTTGCAAACTATCACAATCGACAATACCTTTTTCATACATCCAAGCATTATTCGATTTTACATAGCGTTCCAAATTGGGCGTTGCAAGTGTTTTATCTCCATTTTGGGCACAGAGCAATCCCACAAATATTACTTCGGGTATAGGCAGGTTTATTAAGCCATTAGCATAGACTTCGGGATAGTAATTGATGGATAGAAAATCAATATTATAATAGCCACTCATGCGAATACGAGAAGTGAAATCTTTATTTGTGCTAAACCGACTAGTACAAGAAGGCATCATCCGAATCACAGGAATTTTTTTCCCGTCTATCGTAAGGGTATCTCTATAGGATACTTCCACATAATCAATAATACCTTGACTGTTGTTTGCAGTTTCTATCATCAACCATTTGTCTCCCGCTTGTGCATCCATATCGATCCATTTAAACCATTGCTTTTTGCGTTTTTCCATCAAATAGGCTTTATTTCCTTGCCTACAAGCAATAAAAGAGCCCGTCTTTACACCTTGAGGGGCAAAAGTGGAATATTTTGTTTTTTGAATCACTGAGCCCCTAACGGCAAGGGTATCGTTTGGAAATTCGTAAATAGCTGCTTTTACAAAAGTATCTGCCACCACTTCGTAATGAATATAGCCATAAAAACTCTCTTCAGCAAACCAATAATTCCAATGAGAGCCAATAGGAGCAAAGGCTTGAGTGGATGATTGTGCAAAACTAGATCCACAAGCATAAAGGCAAGCAATAAGACAAATTAATTTTATAGGTTTCATACGTAAATAATTTTAACAAATGATTTAAAATCCACTCCTATCAATTTATTTTCAAATCGTTTTTAAGAGAATACAATGGATAGGAGTGGTGATTTATTTATTTTACAAGGCTGATTTTTTTCTTTTCCAAAGCATTTTGAGTTTGAATTTGTAAAATGTAAAATCCTTGGGCAAGAGAAGCTACGGATATGCTTTGCATCTCTTGGTTTTGTCCTTCTTCTTGCAATACAATTTGTCCTGAAAGTGTGTAAATTGTAATTTGTTTAATTGCACTTGTGCTTTTTATGTTGAGTTGTGTACGTACAGGATTAGGATAAATTTGTACCGATACCTTGTCTGTTTGATCGATAGCTAATTTTTGAATAATTTTTCTACAAGTATCATTTTTGCGATAGGTGTCTGTTTGTAATTTGGTGTACGCAGTTAATGTATAGGTGCTCAATTTACTTAAATCGGCTTTTTGTTCAAATGTATATTGAACACTTCCTCCAGGGGCGAGTTCTTCAACAATAGTGCCCGACAATTGAATATTATTAATTTTACAAACTACAGGAATTGTATTTACGGCAGACGTGCCCAAATTTTTGACTTCTAGAGTCACTTTTTCGGCATTGCTCCATTGGGTGCTCGAATTGGGATCTATAATTTGGCTTACACTTACATCAAATTGATCGGCAGGTCGATCAAATTCAGACCAATAATATTGCAAGCGCGTAAGTAAACTCCAAGTAGTGAGTGAAGTGGCTTTATTATTGGACGAATAATCAATACATCCATTTTCCAAATAAAAAGTAGTTGTTTTTTGCCAAGGAGCCCAAGGATCGGCAAGAGTGGTATCTAAAAAAGCTCTGAAATAAATATGTTCTATTTCTTTATTTTTGTCATTGTAGCGCCAAGTGTTGGCTTCAACAGGTTCTATAGAACCTAAGGTAAACATATAACGGTGAGTTCGGAGTAAATTGCCTTGTGGATCGTAACTCATCGTATCCCAAGTAAAATCAGCCCAAGTATCATCGCCAAGCCCCGTTTCGCTAGATAAAAATTTGAAACCTTCGGCGTACAAGGGTTTGTTATATTTATTAAAATCTCGATTATTCAATTTAAAATAAGGAATATATTTATCCAAATCTGCAACCCAATCGCTGGTAGTTTCACTAAGCGTACGACCGAGTGAATCGTAGACATAATCTGCTTTGGACCCTATTTTCCATTCTTCACTGTTGGGATTATAACTATCATGTGCTTTTTCGATGACTCTATTTGAATCGTCATAAACATAAATTTCTCGATATTTAGGAGTTAATTTTTCTAATTCGAAGGAATAGGGCATATTGATATATTGACTCAAGCGACCTTTTTCATCATAAATAGAAGTGTCGCGTAAAGTTACTTCCCATTTTCCATTTACCAACGAAAGTACTTCTGAACTAATTTCTTGTCCATATTTATTATAATAGCTAATGCCCCGGCTATCTAATTGTTCAGCACTACCACTTGTAGGTTTGAACAAAAGAATAGAGTCTATAACATATTTAGGTTTTTGAATTTTTGCAACGATCTTTGCATCGTTGGAGTAAGGGTAGTTGGCGGGTATTGTCCTCATTTTTGCATAGTCGGAACTAGAAGTTAGAGGCATCGTGGGTACTTTTGCATCTATTGCCGTATAGGTAAATAACAATAAGGCGAGTAGAACGTTTGCGTTTAGTTTCATCTTGTTTGTATTTTAATGTTTATATTTTAACCAATTATAAGTTTCAATTTTTGAATTTTTCCAAAATTCGATTTTATATTTACATAATAAATCCCTGCTTTAAAATCTTTGACCGACAAACTATATTGAGATATCGATTGAAGTTGTTTGAAAAAAACTTGTTGCCCTAGAGCATTGAATATCGCAATGGATTGAATATGATTTTTGCTTTGTATTTCTACTCTATCATGTGTAGGATTGGGATATAATAGAGCGAAGCTCGCATCTTCCGATTCTAAATTGAGTGTTTCCACACTCAGTACATAAAGATCGTTGTCGGGGTTGATATCATTAGGTAAGAGAGTGTAAGCGGCTATTTCATATTTATTTTTAGTACTCATATCTACACTTTGTTCAAACGTATAGCTCACACTATCGTGAGGTGCAATTGTTTTATTGAGGATTCCTTTTAAATTTAAAGCATCTACATTGCATTCCACGGCAACATTGCAAAGTGCTGTATTGCAAAAGTTTTTTACAATAATACTAATTTTCTCTTGAGTGGATAGTTTGCTCGATACTGGAGAAGTGATAGCTACAACCCCTGCATCTACTTCTGCTTTTTGGCATACAATAGAAGTGTGCAAACTGTCATTTTTTGTGTTCCAATCGTTGAGCACCGAAGTCCAAACCGTTAATAAATACGTTTTAGGATCCGAAAAATTGAACAAACGATCAAATATATATACTAAACTATCTTGAGGCGTAATACTATCTGTGATAATTTCTTGTACTTGCGTGCTGTCAATTAGATAATTTACGGCAATGTTTTTTAAAGAAAGTTCGCCCGTATTTTTGATACAAATACGAATGGCTTCTTGCTCTAAATTTAAACCGCTTTTTGGGGAAAGAATAGCCATAAGTGCAGCATCTGTTTTGAGCGATTTTACAGTTTTATGGCAACTATCATTCGCTTTATTGGCATCCTTGTCCACTTGGGTGTAGGCTACTAGGGTATGGGTTCCTACAAGATGTAGATCCAGCGGATCGTTAAATTCATAAATAATACTATCCAACGCATTTAATCTATGAATGCTGCCTTTTATAGTTTCTTTGCCCGCAGTACAAACTAAAGGAATATCATACAAATCGACCTTACTAAAATTCTTAACTTGAATTTTAATTTTTTCGGTGCTAGTCATTGCTTTGTCCGTAGGTTCAAGTATGGCACTAACCCCTGCATCGGGTGGTATTTGCGTACTGACCACACTTTTATAAACGGTATCTTGTGTGCGATTGATATCCGAAAACACTTGGCTTTGAATTTGTATTTGATAGGTTTTTTCTGCCGAAAAATCAAAAGAGTTAACAAAAGTAAACAGTGTAGAATCTCCTTGCGCAAGGCTTTGTTTTAGCGTGTCGTATGCTTTCACCTCTCCATCAATAAGCAATTCTAAAGGAATGGTATCGATATTTCCTTTGCCTTGATTTTTAATCCAAACACTTATTTGTTCATGATTGCTAAGCATACCTGAGGAAGGATTTTGTATACGAAGCAAACTTACATTGTGGATAGCTAAACTTTGGATCGCAAATGACAAAGTATCATTGGAGTGATTGGCATCTTGGGTTTGATTTGTAAACACTTTTATAAAATGTGTTTTTACTTCATTTAAGTCGATATCTGAAAACGTAAAAGAAATTTCTTTACCCGCGGTAATTTGAGGATTGGGATCTAAATACGAAGAATATATTTTATCGTTGACTTGGCAATAGATATTGGCCCCTTGAGCGGTCACC
>JAVVPL010000021.1:6849-23544 GCA_036655775.1 Bacteroidales bacterium
CTTCGTTTTTTACCTTTACTTGAATTTGTTCGTTTGTATCAAAGATTTTATCTTCTAACGGGGCTATTATTTGGGTTACAGCCAAATCAATCACAGCATTTTGAGGATTTTGTTTTGCTACCGAAATATTTCCTATTTCTATGGTTTTGGTGGCTCCATACGTATGTAAACTAATTGCATAGTCTCCATCTTTGGGCACTCGAATGTAATACATCAATCCAGGTACAGAAGGTGCTGTGGTGCGTTTAAAATTTTGAAGATCTGCCAAAGGTTCAAATTTTGTTTGCGGATGGTTGGATTGGCCTATGGAAATACGTAAATTGCAAGATTCAGAGTTATTTGTATTTTTGGTCGATAAAAACAGGTTATACAAAGTGTCGGCTTGTAGGCTAAGGTGTCGAGATATTAAATAATCATCCGCATCGTTTTCATTTGGGGTGTATCGGAAAACGCCATTTTCTTTTTCCCAACGACATCCATCTTGATTTTGATCCAAAATAAGCCAACCTTCAGCATTGGGATCTGCTCTGTAATAAGGAGTTGCTGAACTTAAGTTAGTCAATGACATCGACAGGGTGTCGTTGATTGTATTTTTGTCTTCGATCCAAGTGCCCCAAATGGAAATCTTTTTTAGTGTATCCGCTGTAAATGAAACAAAATTTGAGAAATAAACCGTTTTTTCTTTGTAGCTTTCAAGCGCGAGGTCAATAGTTTCTTTAACTGGTGTTTCATCATTGATTTGATAGTATATATCCATGTTTTCAATTTTCTTTTTCCCATTATTGAAAACCACAAATCCAAAAGGAAGACTATCTAAATTTGATATTTTATCTCCAGGACTCAAAATTTCTAATAAACTAAAATCAGCAGAAAGACTTTTTTCAATGGCAAATTGATCAATCATAATTTTGAAATCAAGAGAATTTGCATAGTTTACTTCAAATCCAACATAATAAATTCCTTGTTCCTTAGGACTTATTTCCACAATAGTGCGTTTATACGTATCGGATCCAATTTCTTTTTCAAAAAGGTTTGTTATTTTTTTTAAACTATCTCCATCTTGTGTATAGAGTCCCACTTGCAAAGGTAAACTTCCTTTTTGGGTACTGTTTACTCTAGAATAAAATTGAATTTTATAATTTTGATTGGCTTCCAATGAAAGAGGGCGACTGTATATAATATCGTTACTGTTTGGAATATTTACTCTAGGATACATACTACTGCCTCCATAGGATAGGACCCTTTGCGTGCCATCCTCAAAAATCTCCCATTCTATTTTATCCTTATTTTTATCCTTTTTCATCCAAAAATCTTCTTCATAAGTAGGAAAAGTAGAACTTCCAAAATCAGGTATATATGGGGGCGTAATCAGTAATTCAACCATGGCTTGAGTCAGTGTATCATTACTAGGATTTAGGTCTCCTTTCATGGAAGTAGAAGCAAAGAGTGAAAATTGACCATTCGCTGCAGTTATATTTCCCAAATTAAGACTTTGATTAAATGTAAATAGAGTAGAAACGCCAGGTTCAAGCGTTAGGGTGGTTTGCTCTTGTATATTTACCCCTGCATCTAAAAAAGCGCTCACTTGCACCAATTCATTGGTAATAGGGTTTAAACCCACATTTTTAATTTCTATTTTGACATTTTCCAACGAACTGTATTTTATTTTTTGCTCTGCAGGTGCAAGCAAGCGTACCACTTCTAAATCTTTTGCAAATACCTCTGTAATTCTAATCTTCTCTAGATTGATAGCTCGTGTACGAGCGGGACTTTGTACATGAAACACCAAATAATAGGCACTATCTTTTTGGGGTGTAAATTGGTATTGTTGGTTCAAAAAATGCGTATTATCAATAGAATCCGATAGTAAGAACAGCTGTACCTTACTTGTTGTATCCACGCCCGTAGCCATAAATACCTCCAAGCTATTTAGACTCGTATCATCAATACTATATACCGAAAAATCAACTTGATACGTTTTCCCTTTTTCTAAAAATATAGGACGTGAAAATAAATAATCATGCGCTGCTTTAGCTTGCGTAGAACCATCATATTGCCAATAAGAAACCGATTTGTTCGTCAAATAATTGGGACGTGACCAAGTTTTATATCCATTAAAACTTAGGGTTTTCCATTCATCATTTCCATTTTTTGGCGTATTGCCCTCCATCCAATTAAATCGAGGAATATAGGGCGTGTTTGTCGTACTACTAGGTAGTGATCGAAGAGGGGCGTTTTCAAAAGTATTTAAATTAAGTACTTTTGCATTTTTATTTCCAAAAACAGTCAATGAAAATAAACAGCCAATACAAAGTAAGAATGTAAAATTTCGTTTCATATCTTTTTTTCGTTTTATTTTGATATACAAAAAAAGAAGATAACCGAACCAATACCAAATTTTAAACCCTCGTAAATATACGTTCAACACACGCTAAACCTACGCAAAAAAAGTTAATTAAATAATTATAAGATATTTGTGATTATAATGAGTGATTGACAAATAGGAAATAAAGAATGTGTTTATTGTTTACAAGCCGTAATTATTTCATATAAATCCACCTCGGGGCTCAAATTCATTTTTTTTCGTAAACGAAATTTGGCACTTTCAATCCCTCTGACCGATTTATGAGTTAAAGAGGCAATTTCTTTAGTTGTTAAATTCATACTAATAAGTACACAAAGTCGCATATCTAAGGAATTAAGTTGTGGATAAACTTTTTGAAGCGATTCATATAAATGTTCTCCCGATTGTTCAAAAAGAAGTTTAAATTCAGCCCATTGTTTTTCCGATGAAAAAGATTTAAGGATATTTTCTATACTTGAAATTAATTGAGAAGTATCCTCTTTATGTGGAATTTGCGTTTTTAGAAGCGTGATTTTTTGTTTTAAAGTTTCAATCTCTCCTGCAAATTGTGCGGCAACTAAGGATTCGGGAAGTAATTTTTTATATTTTTCGTTAAAATTATCCACCAATGCTTGTTTTTTTTCTTCAATTCGTTGTTCTTCGGTAGTATGTATCCAATCAATTTTCTCATTCAACAAGGCATTGAGTTTTCTTTGTTTTAAAATCCGACTTATAAAATAGCTCATCAAAACAAAAATAAGTAGGCATAAAACACTCAATAGCGCAATTAATAAATTCTTTTTTTGATTATTACTTTGTTCCAGCCCTTTGTTTTGTTGAAAAAGTTTTTGTTCAGCCAAAAGTTTATAGCCGTCAAAATCTTGTTGCAACAAATCTAATTTTTCGGAAGTCTCTCGAATATAGTTAGAATCTCGCAAATGATAACATTCTTTAAGATAATTCATTGCATTTTTGTAATCCCCTTTTTTCTCATAAAGTTTGGTTAAGGATTGTAATACATTTATTTTATATTCATTGTAATTATCCAGTTGGTTCCCTTTCAATAAGTTGAGAAATAGTGAAATCGCTTCATTGGAGCGATTGGTCTCCATCAAAAAGACACCATAAGCCGATTGTATCACTATAAACAAAGGTTGATTTTGGCTTTTAGCTAATTTTAAAGCATTTAGATAGTATTGTTCGGCAATTATATCCTGTTTCTTTTTATGATAAATTTCAGCCATATTCCAAGAGGAATGAATGGAAGCATCTCCGTTAAAAGGATGCGTAGTTGCTATTTTTTGTTGTTCTAGAAAAAAACCAAGTGCTTGATCATAAAGTCCTTGTCGATAATAAATATCGCCTAAATTAGCATACGATCCGTAAATTAACTTTGCATTATTCAATTGTCGCGATCGCAACAATGCTTTTTGGGCATAAAATTCAGCTTCTTTGTATTTTTCTTGTGTAATGTAAATATATGCGAACCCATTATAGGCCCAAGCGGCATAAGGTACCGAGGAATCGGATTCATAACGACGCATCAATTTGCTAAAACAATTCAGCGCTTCTGTATAATTGGAACAATAGGCTTGTGAATAGCCAATATTATTTAATGCTTTACTGTATAGTTCATTAAAATAAGTCGATTGATCCATATTTTTCACTTTCGATAATATGGCGAGCGCTTGATTGCTTATTTTTATGGAAGTTGCATAATTCCCATTCATAGAATAAATAGTCCCTTTAACGAGATAAATATCGGCTTCTAATAAAGAATTATTATGTTTTTTTGCTAAATAAAGAGCAGAATCAGCATGCAATAGCCTTTTTTTGAGAGGGAGGTCAAGCTCTTTCATTTTGCTTTTGTGCTGTTGAGCCTCTATCTTATAATTAGTTTGCACGTGTTTTGCATAAACCGTTTTTTCCAAAGGGTTTAAAAATACACACAAAAAAAAGATACTAATTATTTTTAATTTCATACGGAAATATTTTTAATAAATAGGGCGTGTGGCATTCACATAAAGTTATTTTCATGTTTCCTACTCTATACCCGCACTCCTTTGTACGTGTATTTGTCTTTTCAATGCCCCCATCGAAATGCTATTTGCACAGCGATTTGTAAAGTTAATAATTTATTGGAATATTTACAAACAAAAATAAATCTAGATTTATTTTTCCTGTAAATGGATGCTTGCCATAAGGTAATTTTTGTAAATCCAATTTTTTTTTGCCTTTCCCTTTTAAAATTCTATCTTTGTTCTCCTCAAAAAAAAGTATGTATAATTTTAACTCTTCAAAATAAATAAATGATTTCTGTAATTGTTAGTATTTATAAGTCTTTAGACAAATTAGATTTAATTTTAAGCGGTCTGCAAACACAAAGTTTTAAAGATTTTGAATTGATTGTGGCTGAAGACAATCAAGATCCAAGCACTAAAATTTTTATACAAAACGCTCGCAAGTGGGTTTGTTTCCCTATTTTGCATGTATGTCAAGCCGATCAAGGATTTAGAAAAAATAAAATTTTGAATCAGGCCTTATTACAATGTCATGGAGAGTGTGTCGTATTTATTGATGGCGATTGCATTCCCCACAAACATTGGCTTCGAGCCTACAATAAAGTGATGCAGAAAGATAGAAAAATTTCCAAAGAGGGCTTACTTTCGCATTCTTATTTTTATACAGGACGTAGAGTAGAGCTGTCAAAATCGCTGACCGATAAAATTTTACAAACCAAAAATCTAAAACTACTCCATATTTCAAATTTGTTGTATCATCGTTGTAAGTTTATCAAACGTGCCTTATATCTACCTTTTTGGAGAGAACATAAAACAAATAAAAGAGGCGTGTTTGGTTGTAATATGGGCGGTTTTAAATCCGATTTGTTGGCGGTAAATGGTTTTGATGAAGATTATCAATGGCCCACCGTAGGCGAAGATAGCGATTTAGAATGGCGTTTACGTGCACAAGGAGTGCAAATAAGAACCGTATTTTCCAACTGTATAGTCTATCATTTAGACCATAAAATAATTCATGCTTCCAATAATCCCGAACAAATTCTAAGTAGGCAACTTTATGCCGAAAAAGTAAAACAAAAGGATTGGTATTGTAAAAACGGAATTTATAAATAAAAACGATTTAGATATCCAAATTACCCTCCCTACAATTCGTAACTTCCGTAATTTTCGTACCCTCCATTCCATAGTCAGCACGATTATTTTCTCGTATTTTTTCAGATATTTAGTTTTCTTTATTTATCAATGCTTCTGAAAAATTCATGCTCAAAGATCGTAGCTATACAACCATTGGCATTTATTTACGGTATCTCCGAGCTATATTTAACGAAGCCATCGAATTTTTCATTGAAAAGCAAACTGCTTAATTAGAACTTTTTGTCAAATAATTGTTGTTGCAAAATTAACGAACCAGTCTATTTATTTACTACACATTAAAATTGCACTCATCTTACTAAAAATGGGAATATTTAAGCTAAGTCCCGTATAGCCTCGAAAGTTATTTTTCATTTACATAGAAAAATTTTCGTTTGCCATTTCTGTAGGGGCAAATTGATAATAATAAGCCGTCGATACCGAAGCATTAAAAGATAAAGAAGGCGAAAAACTTGTGCGAGCAGCCGACAGACCTTTTTGTGCCGCTTCCAAGCGATATTTCTCCGCTTGCACCTGCGGAAGATTTTCCATTTCGCTCAAGGCTTGTTGTATACTCAACAATAACACCGTATCCAGTTCATCTAAAATCGGTGCTTCTACATCAAAATTCTGTAAGGAGTCCAAGCGAAGTAAGTGCGCCAAGTCTTTGCCGCTAATTCTTTATGCGTGCCTATCTCTGTAATTTTTCCTTGGTTTAACACCACGATTTGATCTACATTCTTTACCGTACTTAAGCGATGCGCCACAATGACCACCGTACGGCCATTAAAAAAGTTTGCAGATCTCCTAAGCATAATCCTTCGTACCCTCCTTTACACCCCGCAAATTCCTTTAAAATCACAATAGAGGCAATTTTCTAAGCAAGTAGTAGCTTCAAAGCAAGTGGAAGGATCAAAAATTTGTGCGAGGCTTTGTTTTAATTCCGTTTCAAACTCGGTGCCATATAATTTAAAATCGGTAATATCTTCCATTTTTGCGGGACGACTATCGGGAATAGGCATTTGTAAATAGGGTTTGTAATTATCTTCAAAGCCTTTATTGATATGTAATATAGCGGGTCGTATCGCATTATTTGGAAAATAGTTTTTTGCCAAAATAGTGCAATATAAAAATGCTTGAAATGTATAATTTTCTCTTTGCTTATTTTCTTCAAAAAGAGAATGTATGCTCACAGCCTTGAGTGTGCCTCCCGTTTTATAATCCAACACTCGAATATTGCCATCCACCCTATCTATGCGGTCGGCAATACCTTCTATTTTCACCGATAAATCGCCCACGGTCAATAAAAATGAAATTTTCTTTTCTAAACCAATAATAGAAAGTGTAGGCAAAAGACTATCTATTTTAATCAAACGTTTGAGATAGCTTACAAGCAAACGTCTACGGATAAGTTGTTCCCCATTATAGTCGGGCATGCTTGTGGCTTCCAAGGCCTCAGCTAAATCCTCTTTAAAAAATTTTACACGAAAAGCAATGTCCACCAATGCATGCAAGGCTTTTTCGTTTGCAAAAATAGCAAAGTCATTTTTTTGAACCCGAAATTCTTCAGAAATAGGTTTAAATTCAGTGGGTTTCCAATCTGTTTTTTCAAGTTCTAATTGTTTGCCAATCTGGCGATACAAGAGTTCGGCTGCAAAGTGAAAAAGTTCTCCAAAAACTGCATTGTCCACACGCTCACTCATATCCTTAGGTAATTGTAAATTTGCCACATAACGAAGGTAAAAGCGGAGTTTACAATCTATAAAAGCATTGAGAGCAGAGGGTGAAAACGATCGGATAATTTCTCCTTGTACGTTAGGGTGAGGATCTACGCCTTTGAGGGAATACTTGTTTTTTAAATAAGCTACAATCGCAGGGCTACTTTGTATACCAATAGGTTCTCTGTTTTTTACAATCACATTCTCACTAGAAAGATAATATTGTTTGATGGGCAAATGGTGTTCAATCAGCAATTGCAGCATAAAACGGCTCATTTCCCCTCGGTTCATTCCTTGGGTGGAGGTATTGTATACCAAACTAATATTTTCGGCTCTTTGGAGTACACGAAAAAAACAATAGGCATAAACTGCATTTCGATGATCAAGCGTGGTCATTCCAAAAGCTTTTCTAAAATTGTAAGGAATAAACGAAGCTTCCCCTTCCGTTTTTGGCAACATTCCTTCGTTTACCGAAAGCATCACTATATTTTTAAAATCCAAATTACGCGTTTCCAAAATCCCCATAATTTGTGTGCCCAACACCGGTTCTCCTTTAAAAGGAACGTTGAGTACCGAAAGTACACTATTGAGTAAGCGTTGTAAAGTTAAATGGCTCAATTCAATGGATTTGCTTTGTGCCAAATCGTAAATCAAATTCAATTGAGTCATTGCTCGATAAGCCGCTTCAATAAATAAATTGTTGTATGTATAATTGCTATTTTCTTGATTGTAATTTTCCTGTAAACCCAGTTCTCTTACCACCAACAAAATAATTTCTTGTAATTGTTTGAGCATTTCCAAAGGTTGGGTACATGCTTTAAAAATGGTTTGTAGTTTTGTATCCGTACCATAAATAGATTCGGGCGAAGGAAATAGACTATGTTGCATTTTGAGCCTTTCTACTTCTTGATTTTTAAAAAGCGGAAGCACAAAGGGATGTTCTATCAAAGCAATTACATTCGCCCACTTATATCCTCCAATTTGCAGCTTGACCCAAGTGTTGATAAGACTAGCAATGGGTGTATTTTGCACAGGAAAACCCATTGTCAAATTTGCTTTATCCAAATTTTCAACCGACGAAAGCACCGAAAGAAGCAATTTTTCGTTGCATAAAACAATGGCCGTATTTGCACTTTGTCGATCTTCCTTCTGTTGGGCTTTGAGCCATGTATCGGCATAACGAGCTTGTGCATTTTCGCTAGGAGCTGAAATAAATTTGATATTTTTGGGCTGTTTTTCTCCCTTCGCTTCCAAATTATGAAAAAGGGCAGGATCACTCAATTCATTGCCAAACAAATGTAAATTTTGTTTTATAAATTCAGCTGCTTCATGATTTTCTATACGCAAATATTCTTGATCGTAATCCCAATAAAATAAGGCCTTTTTAGCATTTTTCAAAAGAGAAAATAATTCTTTTTCGCTTTGATCCAAGCGATTGAAACCCACAAAAACATAGTGTGTATAGTTTGTTTTGGTTACGCCATTTTCCTTGTAATTTTCAATGGTCGCACGCGCAAGCATCCCCTCGTATGCCAAATTTTGCTTTGTTAGCGCAAGTTTGAAATCGGTATAAATAGCACCCAATACATGCCAAATATTCATAAAGATTTTTTGCATTTCACTTTGCTTGTGTGAACCAAAATTTTGGAAGTATTTTTGAATGAGATCAATTTGTTCTTTACTTAGATATTCGAGAGGATTATCCAGTTCTTTAATTTGTTGAAGATTGATAAAAAGTTGATGACTATCAACCAAATTTTTATCCAAATCATCAAAATCACGCAAGAGCATTTGTCCCCAAAAGTAAAATTGCTCAAAACTTTCGTCCAGTTTTGAATTTACGTTTACGATATGGGTTCTATATACTTTATACAGGATATAGTTGAGCATAAAAGGCTCGCAAATTTGCGAAGAGGATTCCTTGGCAAACAGCTCGTTAATAGTTAAAAAATTGGGCGACCAAAATGGTTTTTGTAAAACGGCAAAGAGTTCCCTATTAAAAAACAAACTCGCTCGTTTGTTTGGAAACACAATGGCAGTGGTTGAAAAATCTATATTTTTTTGCACCAAATCTTGGGCTACTGCGTTCAAAAATGTTTGCATACGATTAATTTTTAGTAAAGTGAAATTGAATTTTCAATACTTGTTTTTTCATCAATTTCATCAATTTCAAAAAGCTCCAAATACCAAATAAAAGCTTGTGTATTTTGATAGCCCATTTTTTTGAGAAGTTGTACGTAATTTTGCAATTGTGTTTCGTATTGTTTGTATTTTTTTCCTGTTTTATAATCCACCAAAATAAGATGCCCATCCTTTTCTAACATCACCCGATCGGGGCGTTGAGTTTGCAATTGCTGATATTCATTTTGAAATACAATGGCCCGTTCATTAAACAATTTTGCCTTTCCCGAAAACCAATTTCTAACGAGTGGATTTTCCAAAGCTCTCTTCAGCCATGAAGTATACAAGGGCTTTTCTTCTTGCGTAATGAGTCCTTCCGCAATCAATCTTTGTATGGCTAGTTCTGTATCGGATAGCGTTTCCATATATTCCAATAATTTGTGGTAGCGTTTGCCTTTTGCCAAACTTTCAGTGTCTATATTTTCCTCTTGCATCGAAAAGCATTGTTTGGCATCTCTCGACAAATGGTATCGGGCTTTACTTTCGGTGGAGGAAAAAGGAATTTTGAGTTCTTCAGAAGAGGTTTTCAATTTGTTTTCCGAAGTTTGTATACAATCTTTTTGCGTATACAATTCCCCGTATAGATATGAAATAGTATCTCCGTTTATATCGGCTTTTTGAGGATCCGCAAGGGTATATAAAATAGAATTTATTTTTCCGTAGTTAGGGGTATTGAGTTCGCTTTTCCCCAATTGCGAAGAGAGTATAAATAAATTATGTTTAGGTCGAGTGAGTGCCACATACAATAAATTTAGATTGTCGACCCATTGACGAATACATTCGATTTCATACTCTTCTTTAAAATAAGAATCCTTCATTTTTTCAGAAAAAGCAATAGGAATTAGGGGGCTTGTATCAAAAAGAGAATCTTTATTTTTAGGATTACACCAAAGATCATTGGCGCGAGTATACGTACTATATTCTTGAATATTCCAATCGCAGTTAGGTATGATTACACTGTGAAATTCCAAGCCTTTTGCTTTATGAATCGATAAAATGCGAATACCAGGTACTTCTTGATTGATTGCAATGGGTTTACTCTGCAAACTCTCATCCCAATAAGTCAAAAAGGCCTCTATATTGGCATCATTTTGCGCCACGTAGGCATTCACTTCATCTAAAAAAGAATAGAGATAGGCATGTTGAGAGGTCTGTTGATCTAAACCAAAAATACGAATCAATTTTTCCAAAAGTTCGTAGAGGGGGGTTTTACGCAAAAAAGAATAGTTTTCCACAAAATCCAAAGGTAAAAAATCGGCAAAAGGCAAATGGAAGAGTATCGGCTTATTTATTTGATTTTCTGAATTTGACATTTCTGTCGAATTCGACACCTTATTGGTACGGGAAGAAACCGCAAATATTTTTTTTGCACTTGCTTTGTCTTCTTCAATTTCACTTTTATAATGATAGGCTAGTTGTGCAAAAACAATTGCATTATTTTGATTATTTAAACATTCTAAAGCCTCAATTAAAATCAAAATAGCCATTGAAGAACCCAAAGAAAAAGCCTCGTCCGAAATTAACGTAAAATAATTTTTATCCTCTTGACTGAGTTCCGTATGTTCATTTTTATACCTGGCCAAACTTTGTGAAAATTCGGGAATTTGTTTATTCCAACGTACCAAAATCATAATATCTTGCGCTGGAATTTGGTTTTCTTTTAAATAGAGAATCCGTTGAATAAGCTGTTCCGACATTGCATTGGGGATTTTGTGCAATCCGTCTTTGGTTTTCACAAAACTCAGTTCCACAAAACCTTGTTCTGTTTTATTGTTTGAAATTTGTACGACATCTTTATAAGCCGTACAAATTTTATTAAAATTTTCTGCTTTGCCATGTGGAAAATCGCTAGCAAATTTTTGAGCCAATAAACTATTTTCTTGCGTAGCAATACGTGTAAATAAATGATTGTTGAATTCCACAATCACTTTATCGGTACGATAATTAGTTTGTAAAGTTTCTACTTGAATCAGTGAAGGTGAGAATTTATTTTCAATAGTATTGAGTGTTTCCCAATTGCTGTTTCGCCATCGGTAAATCGATTGTTTCACATCTCCCACAATAAGATTTTCCTTGCCTTGTGCCAAATTTTCATCCAACATTTGTTTAAAGTTTTTCCATTGCAAGTCGGAAGTATCTTGAAATTCATCGATCAAAATATGAGAAAGATTGGCACCTATTTTTTCATGAATAAACGAAATATCCGAATCGCCTATCATTTCAGCCAAAAGAGCCGAAGTGTCGGACAATAAAAACCGATTATTTTGTTTGTTCAATTCAGTTAATTGCAGCGAAATTTCATTGAGCAATGCCATATAGCGGAGATGTTGCAAAATTAATTGACAAGAATAAATAGTAGTTTGCACCGCTGGTCGTAGGGCTTCCGTGTTTAGTACCAAAGCATTCAAACTATCTATAAAAGGAGCCTCTTGGCGTTTATCCCCTTTTTTGAACCATTCTAATTTTCCCTCTTCTATTTTTGTGAGTTGGGCCTCCGTGGGTAATTTCCCTTTTTCAATTTGTGTAAAATAGCCCGTCATACTTCCCGTTTTAAAATCTTTAAGGTTCAAATTTTCTTGAGAAAGAATATGATAAAAAGCCTCAATTTGTTTTTGTAATTTAGCTGTTTCGCTTTTTTGTTTTGCATTGAGTTGGCGAATGTAGTTTTCCACAATTTGTCGATCGCCAAAAAAAGCTTCCACTTCTTTGCGCCTACGGCTAAAAGCTTCTTCAAAAATTTTCATCCCTGCGTTTACAATTTCATCTTGAATATGTACGCCCGATTTTTGATCCTCTTCTTTTTCTTGTAATATTTGACAGATCCATTTCAGTGTAGAGGACTCACTATTCAATTCGTCAATCAAATTGCTCACCGCTTCATTGAGTGCTTTGCGACTATCCAATTCTATATTAAAAGAAGCTCCTATGCCCAATTCCTTTGCCAAATTTCGCAAAAGACCTTGATTGAAACTATCAATAGTTTCAATATTAAAACGGCTATAATCGTGGAGTAGTGCCGACAGGGCTATTTTTGATTTTGTGCATACCTCTTCTTTGTCAATACCTAATTCGTTGGATATATATTCTAAGTAAAGTTTGGAATCGCTACAATGATAAGCCATGCCATAGAGTTCTCCCAAAATACGATTTTTCATTTCCGTGGTCGCTTTGTTAGTAAACGAAACGGCAAGAATTTGTCTATGCGCATTTGGGTTTTGCAATATCAATTTGATATATTCAATAGCGAGTTGGAAAGTTTTGCCTGAACCTGCGGAGGCTTTGAGTACTTTTAGAGCTTGCATCTATGGAGAGTTTGTTTCTACAAATATACAAGAAGTTCCAAAAAATAACTATTTTTGTATAAAAAAAATAATATGCACTTATTTTATGCCCCTACAATTCAAAATGAAGTTTGTCTGTTGTCGCCAGATGAAAGTTTACATTGCACCAAAGTGCTACGACTCCAAGTAGGAGAGGAGGTTTTGGTCACCGATGGCATAGGCAATATGTACCTTTGCACCCTAGAATCTCTGCATCCTAAAGGCACTACTGCACGTATTGTAAAGTTTGTGCAAAGTGCTGAAACTACGGTCAAAGAACGAAAATATATACATATTGCCGTAGCTCCCACCAAAAATATAGAACGTTTAGAATGGTTTTTGGAAAAAGCCACCGAATTGGGTATTAGTGAAATTAGCTTTATTTTTTGTG
The DNA here is from genome assembly GCA_036655775.1 of Bacteroidales bacterium. Classification (GTDB taxonomy): domain Bacteria; phylum Bacteroidota; class Bacteroidia; order Bacteroidales; family P3; genus JAVVPL01. The sequence continues at coordinate 19,956 of JAVVPL010000021.1, forward strand.
CGCATTCCGAACGCAATATGATCAAAACCGAACGTCTACAAAAAATTCTAGTTTCTGCCATGAAGCAGTCGCAGCAAGCGTATTTGCCCATTCTCAACGAACCCGTCAAATACAAAGATTTTTTAAAAAAAATAGAGGAGAAAAATTCTTTTTCGGGCTCTGCACAACAAAAGTTTATAGCGTATTGTGGCAATGAATATCCCAAAAAAGACCTTTTCACTGAATTACAAAAACCCGTATCCTATCTTTTATTGGTGGGTCCTGAAGGCGATTTTTCGCCCGAAGAAGTGGCTCAAGCCACCCAAGTACAGTGCCTCCCAGTAAGTTTAGGAAATACGCGACTCCGTACCGAAACGGCCGCTTTGTATGGGGTATTTGTAGGGAATGTGTACGGTTTTTAGTAGGAAATATGTACGGTTTTTAATAGTAAATAAAATGCAAAATATAGATCAAATCAAGCAAAAAGTACAGAGAGGTATTGTCACGATTTCAGTTCTTCTCTTAGTAGGTAAATTTTTAGCCTATTTTTTAACCAATTCGGTGGGAGTACTCACCGATGCAATGGAGAGTATAGTCAATGTAGTGGCGGGTTTTATTAGTTTGTATAGTTTGAATATGGCCTCTCGACCCAAAGATAAAAGTCATCCTTTTGGACACGGCAAAGCGGAATTGTTGTCGGCTTCCATCGAAGGCCTACTCATTATGTTTGCAGGTGGATTAATTATTTTTGAGGGCATTCGTCGTCTGTTCGATCCTGCCGAAATTCAAAAATTGGATATAGGGATTCTCATTGTGGCAGCTGCAGGCTTAGCAAACTACATATTGGGTTGGTATAGTATTTTGGTGGGAAAAAGGCATCATTCCATGGCTTTAATTGCAGGGGGTAAGCATTTACAATCCGACACCTATTCATCTATAGGCTTAGTAGTGGGTTTATTGCTTTTGTATTTTACCAAAATAAGTTGGATTGATAGCGCTCTAGCCTTAGTATTTGGCTCTATAATTTTGATTACAGGTATTTCCATATTGCGAAAAACATCCGCAAATTTAATGGATAAGGCCGATACCGAAGTTTTGGAACAAATGGTAAAATCCATCAGTAAAAATAGGCAAAATCATTGGATTGATATTCATAATACCAAAATCATTAAATATGGTAGTTATCTATATGTAGATTGCGATTTGACCCTGCCTTGTTATTACAATATTGTGCAAGGACATGAGGCCTGCGATCAATTGAGAGATGCTATGAATGGCGATTTTGCAGATCGAGTTCAATTATCAGTACATTCCGATCCTTGTAATGGATTACATTGCGAACATTGTTTGATTTCCGATTGTAAAGTTCGTCAACACCCTTTTGCTGCACTGGAAGAATTTACCCTTACAGAAATGACCCAAAGTGATGAAGAAAGAGGCGAACACGCAACAGAACCAAATTTTTTATAAAAGCAAAATAATTGCGTTTTTTTATTTGAAGATAGCGAAATAATTGGTATCTTTGCTGTTATTAAAAAATTGTATATAAAAATGAATAAAATATTCACTGTTTTCTGTGCAACTCTTTTGTGTGTTGCTTGTTCCAAAGAAACGAGTACAAATAATCAAGATATTGATTATTCTTGGATGTACGGGCAAATTTCCGTAAAATGTGCGCCTATTGATAGCACACGTATCAAACCCTTAGTTAACAAATCAAAATCTTTAAACATAGGCAGCATGGTTACACCTATTGCGAACATGACTGCTACGGGTATTGCTTTTTTGCCAAACAATGTGGTGGTGGTGGCTTACCATGCACGTGCTGGTGCAATGGAGGGTATGTTAGAAATGTACGAAGTAGATGCTACTGGTTTTAAAGCTGGCTTGGGCCAATTACGCATAGGTGCGCGCATCAACAATATAACTACCGACAACAGTCATAGAATTTTTGCTTCTATCGACACCAAAGATGGTCCCGTAGTGGCTGTAATTGCTGTAAAGAACGGCTCATTTATAGATAAAACATCCATTGAATATATTCGTTTAGGAGGAGAGTCGGCCAATGGCGTATTATATACCAAAGCGACCGATGGCAATGAATATCTCTTTACTGCAACGGGTGGAGATGGACAATACAACAGCACATTGACCGATTCCAACTATATGGTATACAATTTTGATAGAACGCACAAACTTACGCTTAAAGAGTTTCGTCAAAATCCAGGCTTCCAAAAAATTAAAATTTCTGGACAAACGCTCACGCCTATTTCATTTCAAGGCAATCCCAACAATAGGGGCAAATGGATTGCTTCCGATGGCAAAAGTTTTGTTACTTTGCATTTAAGCAAATTTAATACGCTGCCTTATGCAAGCGTTCAATATTATGATAGTTTTATCAATCAATTTCATCAAAGAGCCGAATTTCCACGTATTGCCGCTTTAGACAATCAAACCAATCTTCAAGGTAAAAATGTAGCTCTATTGCCTGCTAGTACCGACGTATACAATCGCTCTTTGTATCTATGTTTAGAAAATAAAGGATTCCAATCTTTTACTATCTCTTTAGCGGGTGCCCAACATATAGACACCTATGTAAAACCCACCGTGGCTGCGATTCAAGGTGAAAACGATTTGTTCTACCTAGCTTGTGGAAAGCAAGGCGTTCAAGTAATAAAAAGCACGCAAGGCATGCTCACTCCCCTTAAATCATATACCTATACTGCCGACAAAAACGCTTCGGCCAATTTTGTAGCTCTTCAAGGTAATTGTGTGTATATTGCTTATGGTACGGCAGGTTTAATAGCTATTGATAAAGATGCTCCTCTTTTTATAGCAGATTAGTTCCTCTTTTTTATAGCAAATTAATAGAATAGGTAGAGCATGTTCTAAAACGGATTTAATATAAAAGCATCTATAATGAAGCGATGTAATGGGTTTGTATTTTGTTTGGGCATGCTGTTTTTAAGTCTAATGTCTTGTCCTTCAATTGCACAAACGAAAGCTTTTTATTATGATACGCTCAACAAACATACCCTACAATATTTAAAGCATTTTGATTCTACCTTGCTTTCTCGTTATCCAAAACCTAACTTTGACCCCGACTCAATTTTAGTATGGTCGGATACCTCTTATTTATATGCGAGTATCGACAAACAAGTAGACTTTGCCGAAAAAGCCATTCGTCGACATTGGGGGCTTGCGGCTTCGGGAATGTACACCTATAATTCATCCTTTGCGCCCAGTTTTGACGAAGAGGATATGTTTTATAAACAAAGGGTCCAAGCCTCTCTTTCTTGGGATTTAATGCAAAGTTCACTTATAGGAAGTAAACCCAAATTAGCCGAAGCACAAATTGAAGGTGAATTACAAAAAATGAATATTGCCAACAAGCAAATTCAGCTAGCTTATGAATCGTCGCTCAATTATATCAACGACAAATATCGAAACATCTTGTATCGTTTACTCAAAGAACGAGAATCTTTGATATTGGAAATACTCTCTATCTACGAGGCTATGTATCATAATGGAGATGTTAAGATAGAGGTGTTGTACGAGTATAATTATCAAAAACAAATTGTACAAAATGCACTTTCTTTGATGGATATAT
>JAVVPL010000022.1:0-8669 GCA_036655775.1 Bacteroidales bacterium
ACCCGTTCGCCAAAAGAAGAAAATTTGGACCAATCGTAATAGGTGAAATCGACCCCTACCGACCATTTTCTGATTTTTTCATACGAAACACCTACTCTAATTGTAGAAGGCATCATAATAGGTCCTTTTATTTTATCACTGATATAGGCGGTATCTGATACATTATCATCTACCTTGCCTCTGGCTTCTATTTGCGAAACAGCATGTAATTTGGATGCAAAGGTATAGGCACCCCCAATGGTTAATTTATCACTTCGATTTAAGGGTTGCACATACATTAAACCCAAATCTATGGAAAGGCCCTTCATATAGGTATAGGTAGAAACTTCGGATTGTACATAGTCGGTACGCAAATTGCCATTTTTAAAAAAATACAAAGCATTGCTTCGATCAAAACTTCCAAATCTATAATTTAAATTCACCCCTATTGCAATATTTTTATAGGCAAAGGCATTGCCCCAACCTAAGCGACTTAAGCCTCCTTTTCCACTATAAAATAATTGAGTAGACCCAATACTTGTATCTGGAGAGCTTTGGAAGGTGGAGGTATAATACGACATTTGTGTTTCGGGTAATAAATAAAGTCCCATCTTCCACCAACGAAAAATAGGAAAATAAAATTCAAAATTACTCAAGCCCCCACTGACACTTGCATTGCGAAGTATTTCTCCATTTCCTCGTTTTTGTTTAAGGTCGTTGCCCGTTACATTAAAACCAATATCAAAGATAACGGATAATGTATCTACCCCAAAAGCATAACTAGCGGGGTTAAATGAAGAGGCATTTCCAACCCCTGATAAACCTACCGAAACACCACCCATCGACATATTCCGAATATTTAAGTTCGGCTGAACGGTGCCTACCCCAAATCGTGAATAAGGTGAAAGAATTCCAGACTGTGCAAACATAGCTTGCGGAAGTGTAGTCAAAATAAGGAACATCACTCCATAAATAAAAAAATTTCTATGTTTTTGATACATTCAAGTCTAAAATTTCATTCAATCCGATTAATACTAAATTTGGAAGTGCAAATATCCTATTTTTTAGCGACATTTCAAAATAATTTGCATCTCCTCCTGTGATTATTGTCACTATTTTGGGAAATTTTCGCGTATAGGCGGCAATATTTCCTTCTAGTTCATACCACACACTCTTTAATACACCTATCTGTATGGAATCTTGTGTGGTTAAACCTATTAAATCATTTATTTTTTCTATTTGCACATCCAATAAAGGAAGTGCGTGGGTATAATAATTTAGAGCTTTATACCGCATTTTTAATCCTGGAGAAATGGCGCCTCCATAAAAAACATTTTCTTTGTCCACAAAATTATAGGTAATGCAAGTACCTAAGGCTATACTCAATACTTCTTTGTTAGGATATAAGGCCGCCGATGCTTTCGCTATGGCTAATCGATCTTGACCCAAACTATGTAAATCGCGATAAGCAACATGCATAGGAAGCAAATGACTGGCATCCCATCGCACCAATTTGGTATATTTGGATAAATACGGTTCCAAAAAAGCGGGCGTTTCAGCAACGGAAGAAATAATGGAATGCGTGATGGTGGGATAAAAATTAAAAAGCATTTGTAGAGCATGTTTGTCAAACTGTTGGTACGTTTGCACTCGTAACAATTCTTTATTCCTAAAAATAGCTATTTTTGTGGAAGTATTGCCTATATCTATCACTAATTTATCCATCTTATACAATTACCCTCCGTAGTTTTTGAGACCAGGTACAACGCATTTCATCTAATTGCTTTTTCTTAAACATAAATAAATCTTCTTCTTTTTCATCTATACCTGCTCGCATCTGTTCTTCTAATTGATGTATCATGCCTTCTATTTTTTTTATCTTAAAGGCCAAAACACTTTCAAATACCGACTCATCCAATTTATGTGGATCGGTTTCACTATATACATAGATGCCTTTATCAATCCATTTAGGACTCAATTCGTAGGGACTGGTACACAGATCTACCACCATTTGTTTCACTTTTTCGTTTTGATGTTGTAAAAAGAAATTGATCGTGGGAATTTTATTTTGTTTAACTCCAGAAGCAAATACATTAAAAATATCTTGATAGAGTTCATTGGTAAACGTCAGTTCATTTAATTCGACTTCCTCTACAATATAATTTGCCACGCTAAGTGTTTCGGTAAATTCCACTTTTTTATCATCCACAAATATTTGAGAAGTGGCTCGCTCTCCATGAACCAACAACAAGCGAAGAATTTCTTTTTCTTGTTCCTCTCCAAAGGGAATAGCTGGTTCTTCTTGAACTTCGGCGGATACAGCAACAACTTGCTCGGGAATTGCTTGTTTGTTTTTTATTGCTTTTTCTCTGACTATTTTATTCAGTTTGGCAATTAAATCGGTTTCTGCAATTTGTAGGTGATGACTGCATTCTTGAATATATACACTTCGATATATATTATCGGGTATAAGAGAAATACTATGAAGAATATCTTTAATTAATTCGGCTTTTTTAATAGGATCGCCTTGGACTTCATCTAAAAGTAAATTGGTTTTAAACTTTATAAAATCGACCGATTGTATGGCAATATATTCTTCGACTTCGGCTGAACGATGCGTTCGTGCATACGAATCAGGATCTTCGCCATTGGGAAAAGAAACAACCTTTACATTTAAACCTTGCTCCAAAATCATATCAATACCTCTAAACGAAGCTTTGATGCCTGCGGCATCCCCATCATAAAGGATAGTGATGTTCTTTGTAAATCGAGCAATCAATTTGATTTGTTCCTTGGTGAGCGAAGTTCCTGAGGAAGAAACTACATTTTCGATCCCTGCTTGATGTAAGGATATTACATCGGTATATCCTTCAACTAATAAACATTGATCTTTTTGGATAATGCTTTTTTTGGCAAAGAAAATACCATATAATGCTTGACTTTTATTGTAAATTTCCGACTCTGGCGAATTGACATATTTGGATTTATTTTTATCTGCACCTAGTATTCGTCCGCCAAAACCTATAACCCGTCCCGATAAATTATGAATAGGAAAAATAACTCGCCCTTTAAAACGATCAAAAAGTTTGTCATCTTTTTCAATACTCAGGCCTGTTTGTACTAAATATTGTTTTTGATAAGTTTGCTTTAAAGCCGCTTTGGTAAAGGCATCCCATTGATCTAAACAATACCCTAACTGAAATTTTTCAATGCTTGCATCGGTAAATTCTCTTTCTCTAAAATACGACAAGCCAATACTGCGCCCCTGGGAATGTTCAAATAAGAGTTTAGAAAAATAATGTGCTGCAAAATCGGATAAATGAAACAATGCTTCTCTATCATTCAATTTTTGAATTTGCTCGGAAGTTTTTTCTTCTTCTACAATTTCTATATTGTATTTTTGGGCTAGGTAACGTAAAGCTTCTGGATAGGTATAATGCTCATGCTCCATAATAAATGTCAAAGAATCGCCTCCTTTTCCACATCCAAAGCATTTAAAAATACCTTTGGCTGGAGAAACCATAAAAGAGGGGGTTTTTTCTTGATGAAATGGACATAAGCCCAATAAATTGGATCCTCTTTTTCGTAAATTAACATAATCGGCCACCACCTCGTCTATACGAGCAGTTTCCAATATTTGTTGTACGGTTTGAGGAGGTATCATTTGTAAGTTTTACTATATGTTAAGAGGCTACCTTATTGGGATAGCCTCTTATCGATTTTATTTTATGTGATGAAAATTATTTTATTAATTTTAACACACTTTGTTTTTGACCATCTACAACTTTAATAAAATACATACCTGAAGAATATTGTGAAATATCAAGGCGGGTGTGACTAGTGGAAGTATTTCCCGTTACAAGTATTTTGCCTGTATAATCTATAATTTGATATTGACAAACTGAAGGAGTACGCAATTCGAAAATGCCCGTAGCACTTGGATTAGGATATACTTGAATATTAGCAATACCTGTATTATCTTCTATATTGGCGGGGCCTTTTTGTGTCAAAGTTATCGTTTTATTTTTTCCAGCTACACCTATGGTAACCGTAGCTGTTCTTTCTGGCAACAAATTATTTTCAGTGGCCGTAATATTTAAAATACCTTGAGAATAATCTGTACTTGCACTAGCCCACTTAGGAAGATTAGACACGGTCCATAAACCTAAATTGGACCAAACTCCTACATTGACAGCGGTTCCTTTTTCTTCTAACATAAGGTTGGCAGGAAATACTTCAAAGTATGTGCCTTGCTCTCCTACGCCATTACAAATTACGGGCTCTATAGCCAAAGAGGTGGAAAGGCCATATACTTCTAACATGGAACTCCAACCCACATATCTATTGAAATACAAATACGCGGTATTGATTCTGTTTTCATGTGAAGAAGCCATACGTACTGCGATGGTATCTCCTGATGAATTTGCAGAAATAGTATACCCAACATAGAAATTTTCTTTTGCCAACACAGGCGTGCTGAGTTCAATTCTATTTTCTCCTTCTTTTAAAGTGTTTATTTTGACCTCTTGCCAATAGAATTTTTCACCCATCATTCCTTTGTTATCTTCCGAGGCCAACCAAAGCGTAAATGTTGAGTTTGCGTTAGCTGCATGACAAGCTGAGAAATTTATATTAATTGCATTAATCATGCCAGGGGTCATGTTTCTGGTAAATTTTTCAGCATACATGGATATACGCTTAGAGCTATGCCCTGAAAGACTTCCCCAATTTGGAGCTTCATAAATACGTAAAGTATCACCTGCACCAATATTGGAAATTTTTTCACAAGAAACAGTTTGTGCAATTACGGTGGCCGAGATCTCTACCCCTCTTGAATATTTTGTATTGGTATTTTTTGAAAAAACAGTATAATAATAGGTTTTACCTGCGTCTACTTTTGTATCTTTAAATTCCGAACCCGTGCTTTTGTATACCACAAGGGCTTTGTGATCGATTGAATCTCCCACATTATAAGAAATTCCATCAAAAGGAATCACGGATTTTCTCAAAGCTTTTTCACTTCGTATCACCAATATTGAATCTGCATCCTTATTATTTTTCCAACCCATTGTAATATCATCAACATTAGGGAAAATGTATATATTTTCAGGATCGAAATTTGAACCTCTATATAAATTAAAAGTTATGCAGCTATCCCCTTGTTCTTCGATATTGTAAATTTCTAAACCCGTGGGTAGAGCTTTGAGTTTTTGTCCTGCTTTAACTCTATATAAAGCAGGGTTGGTCGAATCCGAAATAGTTGTACGCCCTACTAAATTAGATAAATTAGCATGGTTTGCATCTCCATTGTTTGTAATCGAACCATCGGGACGAAAAACATATAATTCATCCAAAAGGTAACGTCCATCATATTGTGCATTTCCTTTATGTTCCGAATTTACTCTATAAACTAAAAGCCCTTGTCCAGGAAGATACTTATCATAAGGACCTTTGTTTTGTCGATATTCTACTACTATGGATTCATATCCTTCGATAGGAAATCTATATGCAATACCTTCAGTTCCAGAGAGTGTAGATTTAATGGAAAAATAGCCAGAAGATTTCACGGTAGGGATACTGAGCCATTCACCATATCTTTCTTTCATATAGGTACTCATTGAACCAAAACCTGCATCCATGATATCCCAATTTGCAGCAGGCGATAAAGAGCTAAATGCGCCACCATAATGATATAAATCGGGAGCGCCCAAAGCATGAAAAAATTCATGACTAATTGTTTTGCGATCTGCTTGATTTTGAGGCATAAAAATATAGGTTGACACTCTTTTCCCATTGAGCGATGCGGAATAATTAGCAGGCAAAGTGGAACGATGTGCCCAAAGTAAATCACTCCAATCTGTCCAATTTTCACGAATAATAAAACTAACATTATCGACTAAACCATCTTTGTTGTTGTCTAAATTAATACTAGCAGGTACAGGCGAATGTTCGTCAGCCCATTTTACAGAACGTTGCAAAAGCGATAATTCTCTGGATTGACGTTCGCCATTTCCTTGATAGCCTGTAGGATTTGAGGTTTTATTATATGGTTTATAGTATGCAATTGGATAGATATCTCTGTATGACAACACTGTGGGGGTAACATACTTGGGTAAAGTGTACGTATATACTTTCAACTGTCCAAAACTTATTTCGTTATAATAATCACTTAAGGATTCTCCTTTGGAATTATACACACTGTCGTAGAGAATACAATCGACTTCGTCAAATTCTTTGCTATCGGAAAAGGTAATATAAATACAAATATTGTTGATAGAATCAAATGCACTTGCTTTTGCATTTTGAAATGAAGAGGGAGAACTCGAAAAAAAGGCACGTTGAGCAGCATAATTTTTTTCGGAAATTTTTGCCATGGGTTTTAAATTGGTTCTTTGAGGATTCACTACCCCTACTTTGTAGGATGAAGGTTCCACAATCCCATTTTTAGCTTTTCCATAATAATAATAGCCATCATCTCCCAACACAATGGTATATCCATTGGCATCATGTAAATAACTATAATACTCGTCCCCTGAAACGAAACAAGCAATTTTTGTCCCATCGGGTTGCGTAATTTGTTTAGGAATATTTGTCAGATAGGCTGCTGATAATGAAAAGCTAAGCCATATAAGCACACCTATTGAAAGTACTTTTTTCATTTTTTATTTATTTATTTTTATTTTTATACAAAATGTTTAAGAGTACAAAGATACGATTTTTATTGAATTTTCAAAAAATAATCACTACTTTTGTGGTCGTTTATTCGTTTTGCGGCAGTAGCTCAGTTGGTAGAGCGTCAGCTTCCCAAGCTGAAAGTCGAGGGTTCGAGTCCCTTTTGCCGCTCTTGTTGCGTTGTTGAACTTGGAATCATTGAGCTGTTGCGCTTAGGTTTATTTTATAATGCCGAGTTGTTTTGCAAATTTCAAACCTTATTTTTTACGACCAAAATCGGCAGGAATTTCACCCCACTTTGCCGTGTTCCATTTTATAATCGGATTGGTATATACATTTTCTCTAAGCCATTTTTCGGCTCGCGTTATAAGTTCGACTACTTCGATATTCGCTTGCGATAAAGGGAGTTTTGTATTTGCTTTTTTCTTTTTAACCCAAGCTATGGCCGTGACTGAATCGGAATAAATAGGTACGTCGTGCAAACCTTCTCTTTTTAAAAGACTAATGGCATGCACTAGGGCTAAAAATTCACCTATGTTATTGGTACAATTGGGATAGGGCCCCTTGCGGAAAAGCACTTCTTGATTATAGGTTTTAACACCTTGATATTCCATAATGCCAGGATTTCCACTACAAGCGGCATCCACAGATAAAGAATAAGGAATAATGTCGTTTGCAAGTTCGGATTTCATACGAAAATAATTTTAATAAATAGGGCGTATGGATCTCCATGAGAGTTCTTATCACGCGCTTGGATAAGCGAATGAGCTCATGTCGTTTCATACGTTAATAATTTTTGGCAAAATATTCATCCAATAATGATTGGGCTAAAGTATACGGACTTACTTTTGAGTCAGCAACATCTAGTTTTGCTTTTTCCAACTTTTCTTGGATACCCCTTTGATTGTAGAAATGTTGTTTCAATTGGGCATCTATAGTTTCAGCTAATATACCTTGTGCTTGTATTTGTCGCTTATGCATAAAATAACCTTTGGCTTTGGTATATTTTTCATACTCTAATATTGTTTGCCAAATTGCATCAATTCCTTCCTTGGTATAGGCGGAACAAATGTCAACAGGTGGAATCCATCCTGATTCTGTGGGTGGGAATAAATGTAAGGCGTTTTTAAATTGCGCTTGAGCTAAAATAGCTTTGGGCTTATTGTCGCCTTCCGCTTTATTGATGGCAATGGCATCGGCCATTTCCATAATTCCTCGTTTAATCCCTTGCAACTCATCTCCTGTATTGGCTAGTTGAAGAAGTAGAAAAAAATCAACCATCCCACACACTGTGGTTTCAGATTGTCCAACACCTACGGTTTCTATAAAGATATAGTTAAAACCTGCCGCTTCACAAAGGACGATGGTTTCTCGGGTTTTACGAGCTACACCACCTAAAGACCCTGCAGAAGGGGATGGACGAATAAAAGCATTGGATTCACCTGAAAGTTCTTCCATGCGAGTTTTGTCGCCTAAAATACTTCCTTTACTACGTTCACTACTGGGGTCAATAGCCAAAACAGCTAATTTGTTTCCCTGACGTACTAAGTGGGTTCCCAATGCTTCTATAAAAGTACTTTTCCCCGCACCTGGAACACCCGTTATTCCTACACGTAAAGAATTACCTGAGTAAAGCAAACATTTTTCTATAATCTGTTGTGCTAACTCTTGATGTGCGGGCAAAACACTCTCAACAAGAGTGATGGCTTTGCTCAAAATGGTTGTGTTCCCTGCAAGGATTCCATCCACATATACATCCAAGGATAATAAAGCACGATTATTAAAATGATTTGTATAGGTATTTATTGCCGGATTTACAACCGAAGGTTGTCCGATTCCTTGACGTTCGGTTAATGCAGATTTAAAACTGCCATCTTGGTGTTCCATGGTATTGTAGGTATTTATTTTGCTGCAATGGTTTCAATTTCTACTAAGGCGTTTAAAGGTAATGTTTTTACCGCATAAGCCACACGAGCAGGCGCATCTTTCGTATAATAACGGGCATACACTTCGTTCAT
>JAVVPL010000022.1:8679-23497 GCA_036655775.1 Bacteroidales bacterium
AGTGGATTTTACTACATTGTCAAAACTATACCCTGCTTCAGTTAAAATAGCTCCTATGTTTTTTAAGGCTTGTTCTGTTTGTTCTTTGATTCCACCTTCTGCAAATTTTCCTGTGGCAGGATTAATAGGTAGTTGACCCGAAATAAATAACATTCCATTCACTTCGACAGCTTGACTGTAAGGACCAATTGCCTTAGGGGCATTAGAGGTGTTGATAATTTTTTTCATTGTTTTTTTATTTAAAATTTATAACATTAATTAATATCCAGGATTATCGGTATATGGTTTTCTTTTTTCATATTTTATATCTTGGAATACAGAACTTTTTACACGTATAGTAAAATTCCATTCCGTTCTAAATCCAAAAGGAACCCAATAAAAACCCATATCCCAACAATGTAAATCTCTTGAAAAATTAATTGAAGAAACTGTAATTTGTTTATTGACAAAATCATAACCTGTTCCAAAAGTTATTTGCCATTTGGGTGTGATGGAAATACTCCCTGAAATACCCAAGGATTGAATAATTTGATGCTGTATTAAACCCGTTTTTTTATTTGGGGTTGCCAAATAATTGAAAGTATAATTCAAAGATACATTCCAAGGAACATTAAAGGCCACAGCTTGTTTTAATACATCCAAATTATCATAAAATGGATTCGATGCGGCTTGCACTTTATCTAAGGTAGGTTCATTTAATCGGGTTGCGGCAGTGGCTTTTGGATTCAAACTCCACGATAAACTAATCATCAAATCGGTTTTTTCAAAACGCAATCCTTTCTTTTTGGAATTTTCCCAAAAAAATTCATTGTACCGATTGCCATTACTATCTACTTTATAAAAATCGAATGCGGCCCCTACTTGTATATCTAAACGGTTGAATAAACGGGTTCGTGCCGATAAGGTAATGTGAGCCCATCGCAAAGAATCTGCTGCCAAATTATACGCAGTACTAATATTGAAATAATCTAATAAGGCTACATTCTTTTCTGGATTTAAACTATCCTTTTTATTTCTAACTTTCAAATCAAAAGTGTTGCCCAATGAAAAATTGACACTGCCAACCATGCCCGAACTAGGACCTCCATAAATGTTGTGCTGATAGATCGAATACTTGTTGATCATCTCTCTGGTATCGGCAAAATAATCATAGTTATTCCATATTGGACGCGAAAAATCGGGACGGAATGAGAACCCAATTGAAGGGGTCATTACATGTCTAAATGGAATTTTAAAACGGAAAATACCATACACCCGAAAATTTAAATTTGTATTATAATTAAAATCTCGAGTGGCACGAAAACCATTCACGGGAATGGTAACTACACCCAAAGAATCATCTAAGGTTTTACGATGGGTTTTCAAATACCAATATTCATTGTAATTAATACTATTGCTCCAATTAATATGTTTGAAAATTTTCACGGTACTGTTTAAGGATAACTGTTGTCGCATCCCATTATTCATATTTTTGAAAATATCGGAAGAAAATAAATTGGTGTCTATAACTGAAATTGTATTTTGTGCTTGAAGATTATAACGCAAACTAATCGTTTCGTACCAACGCGTTTTACCTACGGGTTTTTTCCTTTTGAATAAATAAAATTGGTCGATCGAAAAATTGAGATTCGGCAAATTAATATCTAATAAATTGGTATTCGTATTATATGCTGAAGCGCCATTGATACTTAAATTGTATCGATCGGCAAAACGTACGGAATAGGTGATATTTGAAGCCGTTGTATTATTTAAATAATCATTTAAATTGCCTGCATATTGTGTATATACAGCATTTTTGAAACTTACATTGGCAGAAAAGCTACTATTGGGATGTGCCTTTCCATCTTGCACATGCGACCATTCAACCATAATACCTGTTTGTTTAGGACGATTGGGAACGCCTCTAGGTCCTGTATAGTTCATCGAATATCCCAAATTTAAGCCCCCTTGAAATCGATACCGTTTAGCATACCTAAATTTACCTCGCACTTCCCAATTTCCCCCCGTATACAAATCGCCATCTAATTTTAAATCCATATAATCATTAATATTCCAATAATAGCCTAAACCTCGAAAGAAAAAACCAGATCGCGCAGATTGCCCTATGTTAGGTATTAAAATACCCGATCGATGCCCTTTCGTTTGAGGAAAAATGCCAAAAGGTAAAATTATGGGCGTAGGAATATCCATAATATGCAACATGGTCATACCCACTACCATTTTATCTTCGGGAATTACTTTGGCTCGAAAAGAACGAAAATCAAAATGTGGATGATCTAAATCGCAGGATGTAAAGGTTGCGCCTTTGATGTATGTAATATCATTCTCCAGTTTTTTGACGGTTTTGCCATGAATATATATTTCGGATTCTTTACTCATTACGTCCTTGATCAAACCGCGTTTGGTGGCAAAGCTATATAAAATTTCTTTTGCATCAAAAAAAGTAGCCCCTTCTTCATAATGCGGAATACCCACCCACTTGCCTAGACTATCCAAAACGGGTTGGGCTAATACCTCTTCTTTTTTGAAATTTATTTCCATATAATCGGCCGTCAATTTTGCATTTGAATAATTGACTACGGCATCATTGTACAAACGAGCTTTATTAATTGTGAAATCTATATAAATTGAATCGACGGCCATATAATCGACAATTTCAGTTATAGCGGATTTCGATTTGCCAGGCTTGAGACTATCGGATTTTGAAATACTATCGGGTTGTGAAATGCTATCGATTTTCGGCAAAGTTCCTTGGGGCTGAATAGCAGCAGCTAGTTCATATCTATATAGAACTCCTTCCCCTGCCCAAACAGGAGACATACTAGCTACAAGCAAAATAAAAAAAGCAGCTAACACTAGCAGGTGTCTTTTGCATCTGTTTACTCTATACATCTACACTTAGGATTCACACACATATTTATAAAAAAGCCCTTTTTACCATACGTACTACTTTTAAAATTGGATCCACCGACCTTAAATTAGCTCAAATTATTTTTTAATAATCAAAACCGTTTAACTAAAATTTTACGTACCTTTGCATAAAAAATAAGATGCAAAGATAGCATTTTTTTCGCTTATTCTAAAACCAAATGCCCAAATGAATAAAGTCATTCTCACAAGCCTTACAATTGGTATCATTTCGTCTCTCTTATTTTTACCCTTCGAGTCATTCGGGGCAAAAAAAATTCGCACGCTAGTGATAGATCCTGGACATGGAGGAGATCCTGGAGCCATAGGAAGTTTCAGTCAAGAAAAAAACATAACGCTTGAAATTGCACTCAAACTAGGAAAAACGATACTTGCTAATTTTCCTGACACCAAAGTACTCTATACACGCACCTCCGACAAAGCTGTTGCGCTAAAAGATAGAACCGCTTTGGCCAATCAAGCAAAAGCAGATTTATTTCTTTCCATTCATTGCAATTCAAATGATAGCAAAGCTTGCAACGTCAAACCCAAAGGATTTGAAACTTTTGTAATGGGGATGCACAAAAGTGATGCAAATTTGGATGTCGCAAAAAAAGAAAACGCAGCCATCTTAAATGAAAAAAATTATTTGGAAGATTATGAGTCGTTTGATCCTAATTCACCTGATGCTTACATCATTTTTTCTTTATTTCAAAATGCGCACTTAGACCAAAGTCTCACCTTTGCCTCTAAATTACAAACTCATTATCAAAAAAATATCCCTTCCGTAAATAGAGGAGTCAAACAAGCTGGATTTCTAGTATTATATCGCAGTACTATGCCCGCAATTCTTACTGAAATAGGATTTATCAACAATCCTGAAGAGGAAAAATATATGAATTCCGAGGAAGGACAAGCACAAATTGTTAAATCGTTGTTTAATGCTTTTAAAGAATATAAATATCAAGTAGAAGGATTTAACAATCAAACGGATTCAAAAAATGGCAAGGATGACAACGACACCCCCATAGTAGAAAATACAGATCAGACCCCTACAAAGCCCACATCCAACTCGCAAGCTACCGCCAAGCCAATATACGAAAAGCCCCACACTGCCAACAAAAACAAAACAAATATCATATTTAAAATTCAATTTGCCTCTTCTTCGATAGACAAACCTCTGAATGCACTTGAATTTTCTAAACTTACTGAACTTAGTAAAATTCAACAAAACGGCATATATAAATATTTTAGTGGCAAAGAAAGCACCTTAGAAGGCGCACAAGCATTATTGAAAAGCATACAAGAGAATGGATTTACTGATGCATTTATTGTAGTTTACAAAAATGGAGAGCGAATTTCTACTGCAGATGCTATTCGGATTTTGAAAGAACAAAACAAATAGTTATTTTTGCACTAAACAAAATTGTTAATAAAAGACTTTATCAAATGCATTTTAAACTTACAAAAGAGGCCAAAATCGGGATTATCACTATTCTCACACTCTGTTTATTTATTTGGGTAGCTAGTTTTTTGAAAGGGCGTAATTTATTGACTTCCGAAAAGCAGTTTTATGCACTTTATACAAATTCGGGAGGTATTGCTGTTTCGAGTCCCGTGGTTCTAAATGGAGTCAAAATAGGTAGAGTTAGCAAAGTGGGTTTTGTAAGTGAAACCGACCCCACTATAAAACTTACACTAAACGTGCAAAAACATCTTTTTATTCCTGACAATTCCATAGCATCCTTAGAAACTTCGGGTTTATTAGGTGGGAAAAATATTGTTTTATATCTTGGAAATTCTAAAACAAATAAAAAAGCAAAAACCTATTTCAAAAGTCGTGAAGTACCCGACTTATTGGCACAGTTGGATCCTCTAAAACAAAAAGCGGGGAGTTTGCTTTCATCCATCGACTCCGTTTTATTTAGCCTCAATGCTGTTTTGAATGAACGTTCTATTACTAATTTAAGTAGTAGTTTTGAGTCTTTAAAAATTAGTATGCAGAATATAGAAGTGCTCACACAAGATGCCAAAGATTTCGTACACAAGGATAAAGATAATTTTTCAAACCTCATCCACAATGTGGAAAGTATTAGTGCAAATTTAAAAAACAACAACGAAACCATCAATCAAGTAATTGCCAATTTTTCATCTATTAGTGATAGTTTGGCAAAAGCAAATGTAAGCAATACTATAACAAAACTCAATTCCACCCTAGATAACACTAATAAAATAGTTACAAAAATTAATAGCGGACAAGGAAGCATTGGCATGTTGGTCCACAATGATAGCTTGTATAATCAACTATCCTCTTCGGCCACACAATTAAATTTACTCCTAGAAGATTTGCGAAAAAATCCAGGTCGCTATATCAAAATTTCTGTATTTGGAAATAAAAATAAGTAATTTATATTTTAAAAGAAATAGTAAGATGACCGACTTTCAAAAAGAACTTTTGGCTGGTATTCCAGCCATTTTACCTCCAGCACAAGCGTATGACACAAGTATTAATCATGCACCTAAACGCAAAGATATACTTAGTAAAGATGAAAAAAAATTGGCACTTCGTAATGCTTTACGTTATTTTCCAGCCAAAGATCATGCGCTCTTAGCTGACGAATTTATGCATGAACTTGAAACCTATGGACGTATTTACATGTATCGATTACGTCCCACTTACAAAATGTATGCACGTCCTATTGAAGAATATCCTGCAAAATGTAAGCAAGCTGCAGCAATTATGCTAATGATACAAAACAATTTGGATTACGCCGTGGCTCAACATCCTCATGAATTAATCACCTACGGTGGCAATGGCGCTGTGTTTCAAAATTGGGCACAATATCGTTTGTGCATGAAATATTTGGCAGAAATGACCGATGAACAAACTTTAGCCATGTATTCGGGACATCCTATGGGGCTATTTCCATCTCATAAAGAAGCTCCCCGTGTGGTGGTAACGAATGGTATGGTAATTCCTAATTATTCAAAACCTGATGATTGGGAAAAATTCAATGCACTTGGGGTAAGTCAATATGGTCAAATGACGGCAGGTTCTTATATGTATATAGGGCCTCAAGGAATCGTTCACGGCACAACCATTACGGTACTCAATGCAGGCAGAAAAATTAATCGAGGAAGTTTAGCGGGTAAACTTTTTGTTACTTGCGGCTTAGGGGGTATGTCTGGGGCTCAACCCAAGGCTGCTAATATAGCTGGTTGCGTTTCCATCACTGCTGAAATCAATCCAAAAGCAATTCAAACTAGACATACGCAAGGCTGGGTTGACGAAGTATTCAGCGACTTAGATTTATTATTTGATCGTGTACAAAAAGCACGTACAAATAAAGAAGTACGCTCGTTTGCTTATCAAGGGAATGCCGTTGATTTGTGGGAATATATGGTTACACATACGATTCAAGTAGATTTGGGAACTGATCAAAGTTCTTTGCATAATCCTTGGGCAGGAGGCTACTATCCCGTGGGTGTTTCGTTTGATGAAGCCAATCGAATGATGGCTGAACAACCCGATTTATTTAAAGAAAAAGTGCAAGCTTCGCTTTGTCGTCAAGTGGCAGCTATCAATGCTTTGGCCGCGAAAGGAATGTACTTTTTTGATTATGGCAATGCTTTTTTGCTTGAATCAAGTAGAGCCAAAGCCGATATTATGAAAGAAAATGGAGATTTTAAATATCCATCGTACGTACAAGATATTATGGGACCTATGTGTTTTGATTACGGATTTGGCCCTTTCCGTTGGGTGTGCACCTCTGGCAAAAGTGCCGATTTGGATCTATCCGACAATTTGGCTATCGAAGTTTTAGAAAAATTGGCTTTGACTTCACCCAAAGAAATTCAACAACAAATGCACGACAATATTACTTGGATCAAAGGGGCAAAAGCAAATCGATTAGTAGTTGGCTCGCAAGCACGTATTTTATATGCTGACGCCAAAGGTCGTATTGGCATTGCAAAGGCTTTTAATGAAGCGATCAAAGACGGACGTATTTCAGCTCCTATTGTTTTAGGGCGCGATCATCATGATGTATCGGGCACCGATTCTCCTTATCGTGAAACGTCCAACATCTATGATGGATCTCGTTTCACTGCCGATATGGCTATCCAAAATGTAATTGGAGACTCATTCCGTGGGGCTACTTGGGTTAGTATTCACAATGGTGGCGGTGTTGGTTGGGGCGAAGTAATCAATGGAGGTTTTGGCATGCTCTTAGATGGAACTCCTGAAGCACAAAAACGTTTGGAAAAAATGTTGTTTTGGGATGTGAACAATGGAATCTCTCGTCGTTCTTGGGCTCGTAATGAAGGGGCTATTTTTGCTATTGAAAGAGCAATGAAAGAAGAACCCTTGTTAAGAGTAACTTTGCCTAATATTGTTTCGGATGATATTCTAAATAAGTTCTAAAAAATAGAATAAAAAAAAGCGGCACTCTGTTGAGATTGCCGCTTTTTTTATGTTTATTGTTTAATCATTTTCAATTGCGTGCGAATCTGTTTACGATCTTTGACTTCCACTATATATAAACCTTTTGGCAAAGAGGAAATATCAATTTGCACATTGCCATTTTGATTATTTGCATTAACATAAAGTACTTCTTGCCCCATCGTATTGTATATATGAATATCGCTTGCATTAGATCCTTTCAATGAAATATACTGGCTTGCAGGATTTGGATACATTACAAAGGAAGACAGATTTTGCATTGATTCATTTGAGGATAAAATTTGAATATCATTTTTTTCTCTTGGGAGTAAAACATACTGCCCTTGCGTATAAGTAAGTATTCCTTTAATCGTATATGAAAAGTCTTGTTTAAGTGTGAATTTAAAAATTTCGGAACTAATAAGAAGTGATTTTCCATCTTGTTTGAGTACCCAAATACCCGCATCATTAGCGAGTGTATCACATTTTAAATTTTCTAAAAATACATACATATTGACATACGCAGCTGTTAACTCTTCAATTTTTAAACCTACAGCTTTATAGGTATTACCAGGGAAATGTTGACCGCTCCAATTGGGCTTCAAAAATCTATTTTGCTCGAGAGTGTCTAAACTCCCTCTGATTTTAATTTTCATTTTGGCCGTATACTTATGTATTGAATCTTGAATATAGATACCCGACCATGGCGTGTTGGCATCTTGTAAATAACACCCTTTTGCATCCACAGCCATTATTACTCCTTTGACCAAAAGCACACTATCCAAAAGCATAGAATTCGCATTATATATTTGATCGATAGAGGTTAATCCTTCATCGATACTATCTTTATAAATACCTACTTTTGCAAAAGATCGATCTGCAGCCAAGGCTTCTAAACTATTTTCTCCATATAAATCGGTGGCAGCAGCCACAACGGCTTTACGAAACAATATAAAACCCGTACTCACATTCATGTAGTCAATCAAAGCTTTGTGCATTATTTTCAATGCTTTTTCTGCACTTATTTCATTGGCATAATGATAAAACATATAATTGGGAATCCCACTATTTACATGCACATCCGTGGACACCCCTTTGCCTACTCCCACTTCTCTAATATGTTTAGGTTGCCAAGCAGGACGGCCCTCTTCGCTCCCATTGCTTGGATTTGACATATCACGCAGGGCACCTGAAGGATAGCGAACGGTATCTTTGATAGCATCTTCGCCTATTCGCCAATTTTTTTGATCTGCTGTATACGCAAACATATCGGCAAAACCTTCGTGAATAGCTCCCGATTCTCCATTATAAGTTAAATTTGTTGAATTCATAACTATAGCATGCCCATATTCGTGAGCCGTTACATCTTTTGATCTAGCAAAATTATGAAACGACACATCACCTGCACCTAAAACCATATAGTCACTGGATGTCCAACATGAATTATCCCAACCTTTGCCATCCAAGGTTCCTCCATTAATAAATACTTTGAGAGTGGAACCTTTGTTGTCAAACGAATTTAAACCCAATAATTGGGCATAAAAACGATTGATTTCTGTTAAATTATAAGCCACAGAAACGGCTATGGAGTCTGTTTTCCATTGATTGTCGATAGAACGAACGATGTTTCGATTGGGATCCTCGGCCAATGGATCGGTAACAGTCATACATTTGGCATCTATCACCTCTATGGCACCCGTAAAACTATCTCTCACAAACATATTTTCAATGATATTCATCATGTAAAAAGTATCTCGCTCTTTGTATACATTAATTTTTCGGAGAGTGCCATAGATATCGTACGCATTTGCAATGGTGTCAAACCCACTTTTATCTATAATATGAAAAGAGGACGTATGTGCTTGGCGTATTTTGCCTGACACCGCATCTACATACACTAACCATTGCTCATAATTATCAAAATTGAGAGCAAGTTCATATACTAAGACTAAATCATTATTTTCTATAGGATAATAATACATCCCATTCACAATTGCACGCGCTGCAATATTAGAACCTTGCTCTTTTTTATTGGCTAATACATTTTGTAAAGCTAATTTTTTTGCTGTATTTTCACTTATTTTTGCTAGCGTAGGAAATGCTTTTTGTGGAGGATATAAACTTCCTAAAACCCGTTCTTTAATAGGGGTTAGATGATAGGTTATCTCTGCACCATATACGGGTAACCCATTGAGATATTGTTGTGCTCGAACATGCACTATATTTTGTGCATCAATAGTATATTTTTTTATTTTTAAATTTTCTTTTGTAGGAGCAATTCGAGTGATCGATTTTATAGATTCAAAAAATATATAAAAAGCCGATTCTGCCATTTCTATATTTGGAATTGCTTTGCTTGTTCTGTTTTTTTCGATAGAGTTACACAAAGAGGTCTTTTGATCGTACGACACAGTAAAAGGACACAAATCTTGTGCAAGCAAAAATAAAGGAAACAGAAAAAACAATAAACTTAATATATATTTTTGCATAAATTCTAAATTTTGAAGTTTGGTTTAATGCTATTGGATGGGTATGTTTAGTTAAATTAAAATGTTTATATAACAAAAATGTTTATATAACAAAATCGACCGCCGAAGCGGTCGATTTGAGAATTAGACTAAAGTACGATTGTGTTCCAACCAAACTTATCTTCAAGTTCGCCTTCTTGAATACCTCGAAGACGACGATACATTTCGGTGGATACAGGACCTGCCTTACCATCTTTACAAAATTCGTAAGTACGACCTTCGGAACGATCTAGAATTTTTTTAATAGGTGTAATTACTGCAGCAGTACCACAAGCACCAATTTCGTCAAACGTATTCATGTCTTCCATAGTTACAGAACGTAATTCTACTTCTAAGCCCATATCTTTGGCAATGGCTCGTAAGCTCATGTTTGTAATGGATTGAAGAATAGAATGGGAATCAGGAGTAATATATTTATTTCCTTTAATTGCAAAGAAATTGGCAGGACCTGCTTCGTCAATATATTTCTTTTCTTTTGCATCTAAAAATAATACGGTAGAGAAACCTTCTTCATGTGCACGTTCACTGGCACGAAGAGAGGCAGCATAATTACCACCTACCTTGTACATACCCGTACCTAGTGGAGCCGCACGGTCAAAGTCACGCACTACTTGCATATCTACAGGTTTAAATCCGTCTTTAAAATAAGGACCTACTGGACCTCCAAATACTACAAAAGTATATTCTTTGGCTGGTTTAACCCCAACTTCAGGACCTGTACCTATCAAAAGTGGACGTAAATAAAAAGATGCACCATGTCCATAAGGAGGTATGAATTTTTCATTTAAGGTAATTACTTTTTTACATGCTTCAAAAAACAAATCACTAGGAACTTCAGCCATTAAAATACCTCTAGCTGAAAATTGAAAACGTTTTGCATTTTCATCCATACGGAAAAGACGCACTTTACCATCTTTGCCTCTAAAGGCTTTCATACCTTCAAATGCTTCTTGTCCATAGTGCAAACAAGTTGCAGCCATGTGCATTGTAATTTCTTCCGATTGCGAAACTTGCAAATCGCTCCATTTTCCATCTTTGTAGACAGCACGCACATTATAATCGGTTTTAAAATAGCCAAAAGGTAATGTACCCCAATTAATTTCACTCATTATATTATGTTTTTAAGTTTGTAATTTCTATATTGTAATATCCTGCGAATGTACGCAAAATTGGCAGATCTTCAAAATATTTCAGTCGATTTTTTTCTTATAATTGTACTAATCATAAGAATATGCGTTTTTTAGTTTCGACGAGAACCGCCTAGGTAAATCATGACATAATACAAAAGCGTAGCCAAAGAAGATAGAGCAGCAACTACATACGTATATGCGGCCGTTTGTAGCGCATCTTTTGCATAGGGTTGTGTTTCTTGGGAGGTTATATTGGAAGTGGACAACCAAGCCAAAGCCCGTTGACTTGCATTTATTTCCACTGGCAATGTAATGAAACTAAAAAGAGTTGTAAGACCAAATAGGATAATTCCCACCAATAACAATTGAGGGAAACTATTTACTAATATAATCCCTGCCAACAACACCCATTGTACCCAATTGGAAGCAAAACTCACAATAGGCACTAAGGCCGAACGCATACTTAGCCAAGAATAAGCTGTTGCATGTTGAACGGCATGTCCACATTCGTGTGCGGCCACGGCTGCAGAGGCTACACTATTTCCATAAAACACATCTTTACTTAAATTGATAGTCTGTGTTTGTGGATTGTAATGATCGGTAAGTTTACCTTCTACACAAATAACTTTTACATCTCTGATGTCATTGTCATGCAACATTTTTTCAGCAATATCCTTCCCTGTCAAACCATAGTTGATAGGGATCTTAGAATATTTTGCAAATTTCGATTTTAAACGGCTACTTATCAACATGCTTAAAAGCATAAAGAAGCCAAAAATTACCCAGATTAACATATTTTCTTTTTTTTCGTTTGTTTTTTACTTTCAATTTTTATACCAATATACAAAGATATGACAAAATTACACTATTTGCCAAGTTACACCCTCTTTCCCATCTTTTACTTGTATGTTTAATGCCAATAGAGCCTCTCGTATTTTGTCGGAATTGGCAAAATCTTTTTTAATCTTTGCATCTTGTCGCATATCCAACACCATTTGCATCAATCCATTGATCAATTCTGAGGATTGCCCTGCTTGTTCATCGGTCAAACCCATAATATCTCCTACAAATGTAGCATATAAAGCTTCAATAGCAAGTATATCTTCATTTGTAAAACTTTCTTTTTTATCCAATGCTGAATTGATAAGACGAACAACTTCAAATAATTGAGCTATAACCATGGGGGTGTTCAAATCATCATTCATAGCCTCCAAACATTTTTGTTGAATAGCCGCAATATTGACACTTGACACTTGACTCACTGGAATCATCGTAAGCATTTTTTTAGCTTGCATAAGACGTTTAAACCCCTTTTCGGCAGCCATTAAGGCTTCATTTGAAAAATCAAGTGTGCCTCTGTACTGAGCTTGTAAAATAAAAAAGCGAACAGTCATAGGGGAATACGCTTTATCTAAAGCGGGATGTGTGCCCGTAAACAAAGCTTCTAGAGTAATAAAATTACCTAAGGATTTACCCATTTTTTGGCCATTGATGGTAATCATATTATTATGCATCCAATATTTGCAAGGATCATGTCCGTAGGCTGCATTCGATTGTGCAATTTCCGATTCATGATGCGGAAACAACAAATCCATTCCTCCTCCATGTATATCAAACTCTTTGCCCAAATATTTAGATGACATCGCGGTGCATTCAGCATGCCAACCAGGAAAACCCTCACTCCAAGGAGAAGGCCAACGCATAATGTGTTCGGGCTGTGCTTTTTTCCAAAGAGCAAAATCGACAGCATTTTCTTTTTCATCTTGTGAAGCTAAATTATCACGCGTATGTGAAAGCAAATCATCTAAGACACGTCCCGATAATTTACCATATTTTTTTGAAAGATTATATTTTTTGACATCAAAATAGACCGATCCATTTTTGATATAGGCCAAACCTGCATCAATAATTTGCTGTATCATAGCTATTTGCTCTATGATATGCCCTGAAGCTTGAGGTTCTATAGATGGACGTCGCACATTGAGTAAATCCATGGCTATATGATAGCGATGGGTATAGTATTGGGCCACTTCCATAGGTTCCAACTCTTCCAATCTGGCTTTTTTCGCAATTTTATCTTCTCCAGAATCGGCATCATTTTCCAAATGCCCCACATCCGTAATATTACGCACATAGCGAACTTTATATCCCAAATACTGAAGATAACGAAACAATATATCAAAGGTAATTGCAGGACGTGCATGACCCAAATGAGGATCACCATATACCGTAGGACCACATACATACAGACCTACATGAGGCGGATGCAAGGGAGCAAACAATTCTTTTTTTCTGTCTAAAGTGTTATAGACATATAATTCGTTTTTAGTATCCATTTGATTATGGTTTTAATTGCATAAAATGTAATTTAATTCGAGATAGAGGAATCATTGATGCCAAAGCGCCCATTAGCATCACAATAACAAAAACAATAAAAAAATCGCCCATTTGCATTTGTATAGGATAGGCATCTACAATATAAAAATCCGTATTGCCTCCATTTAATTTAACTAAAGAAAACTTTTGTTGCATAAAGGCTATTAAGGCGCCCATCAACAATCCAACAATCGCCCCCACAAAAGAGATTAACATCGCCTCTAGAAAAAATATTTTTTGAACAAATCCTCTACTTGCCCCCATACTTTGCAAAATATGTATATCCTTTCTCTTATCATAAATTAACAACATCAAAGAGGCCGACATCGTAAATGTGGCAATTAAAAGTACAAAAGCAAAAATCCCCATAATAATTAATTTTTCGGAGGCCATACTCTGCGCCACTAAAGCATTTTGTTGTAGTCTATTTTTGACTACAAAATCATCCCCTACTATTTGCTGTATTTCTTTTTGGATTTTCTGCTCCAATTTTGGATTTGAAATTCCAATTTCCACGGAGGTCAACATATTGGGAGAATCGAGCATTGATTGCACAAAACTTAAAGGAGCAATCACATACATATTGTCATATTCGGGCGTTGTAGTAAATACACCAGAGGCACATACAATTTGAGGAGCGTACATTTGTGCCATCGCTATACCACTTAAGTGTGCGCCCTTTGCGGGCATATACAATGACAATATTTTTTCTTTATCATTTAATTGAATGCCCATTGTTTGAAATACCCCCGCCCCTAATAAAACACTGGGGATTTGCGTGTTTTCTGTTAAATTGACAAAACCTAACTGCGTGTTTTCTGCTAGTTTTTGAGTATATACAGGGGAGGTTTGCACACCCTTGAGCTTGACAATACGTGCTTGATCCGTATACTGCAATAAAGCATGTTCTTCCAATACAGGCAATACATATTGATATTTATCTTGCAATTCCGATAAAGGAATTTTATCTTGAGAAAAACTTCGTCCTTGAACCAATTCTATTTTAAAATCAGAATCAAAAGCATGAAAATTGGATAACACAAAACTGCTCATTCCATTCATTACCGATAAAATCACAATCATTGCACCACTACTCACCGCAATACTCAATACCGAAACTAAACTGATCAAGTTTACAATACGAGTTTTTTTGGCTAAAAAATAGCGATTGGCAATATGAAAGGCTGGGGTCATCCTTACAAGATTTAAGACTTTAGTAAATCTTCTATGCGTTCTATTTGGTCTAAAGAATTATCCAAATAGAAGGTCAAAGAAGGCACTATACGCAATTGGTTTCTAACCCTTTTCCCCAAAAGTAAACGTATTTCAGCACTTTTCTTTTTAATATTCACTAGGGCCTCTTCTTTGTCTTTTGTGGCAAAAATACTAAGATTTACACGTGCTAAGGAAAGATCGGAAGTGATGCGCACACTAGT
>JAVVPL010000023.1:0-4465 GCA_036655775.1 Bacteroidales bacterium
AAAGGTCTACGCACCTCAATTCTTAGGATCGGGCTAGCAATGGTTCTTAGTATAAACCTCGCCCTTTTTTCAGCCTCTGCACAAAGTACTCCACGACTTTTGAACGAAGACTTTGAGTATACTCCAGGAGATATTGTAGGACAAGGAGCTTGGCTACGAGACGGAACCGCTGGAAGTTCCAATATCCTTACCGTTGTGGACGAAAACCTCACCTACAAAAATTATCAAAATGCAAAGCTAGGCAAGAGTGTACAAACACGCATTATTTCTGGACAAAAAGCAATCCTTCCCTTTGCTCCACAAACAGGCACAATTTATTTATCAGCACTCATTCGGATTGATTCTATCAAAAGTACCAAATATGATTACATCATGGCTTTTACCACAGGAGAACAAAATTCTTCTCCACAATTTGCCAAATTATATATCAAAGATGCCTCTAATCATCAATTTAATTTAGGGGTTGTACGCACAGGGATGACTAGTTACGGCACAGGCACGTACAATTGGGGAGACACCCTTTTAATTGTGCTTAAATACGAAGTCAAAGAAGGAGTCAGCAATGATGTGGTAAGCCTTTGGGTCAACCCTCTTATAAGTTCCGAATCGGCATCAAGCCCATATATACAAAATCGATTTGCCGAAGAAACAGGCGATGATATGACTTCCCTTGCAGCGGTTCAAATTAGACAAAGCACCACTGCTCCTATGGCTACCATCGATGCACTCCGTGTGGCCACCTCTTGGAATGCTTTATTTGGCAGTGAACCTCCCACTCCTAGCCGTCCTGCCATTGTTCTACAACCCCAGACTGTCGATTTTGGCTTAGGCTACGACGATTTCACCTATCATAAAACCCTAGTTGTAAAAGGCGAAAAACTCACCCACGATATTTCGGCTCATCTTCGTTCAGGCGGTATGATTCGTATCAACAAAACCACCCTATCCAAAGATAAAGCCCTTAGCGAAAGTGGAGACAGCCTTTTTATCCAACTTAATGGCAATCATGCAAGCAAAACTACAGATACCATTTTATTTAGCAGCATAGGAGCCGATACGGTGCTATTGCCTATCACTTGGGCAAATCTACCCTTAACTGATCTCAATTCACTTGCCGAACTACGCGCACAAGTAGCCCTAGACCCTGAATACGCAATTAAAGACTATCGTATTAAAGAAGAACTTCTCATTTCCTATATTTTCACAGGCAACCCCAGTTTACAAGTATTTGCCCAAAACGACAGCTTAGGCATCACCATCAACGACAATGAAAGTGTAATTATCGACACCTATCATATTGGCGATAAAATTCAAGGTCTCGTTGGCAAACTCGTTTCCAGTTTTGGAAGT
Source organism: Bacteroidales bacterium (assembly GCA_036655775.1). GTDB lineage: Bacteria > Bacteroidota > Bacteroidia > Bacteroidales > P3 > JAVVPL01. Next base: position 1,351 of record JAVVPL010000023.1, read on the forward strand.
ATTTCTTTTGTCCCTATACGTGAGTGGTTTCCGATTTCTTCGGGTAATGCCCTCACTCCTTGCAAACTTACTCTAGCTCAATTAAAAGCAGCACCCACTAAATACGAAAGTCGATTACTCGAACTCAATGAAGTGGAATTTCCCAATCGCAAAACCGAAAACAATGGGATATTCAAACTAGGGGTCAATCCCAAAATGACACAAGGCGAAGTAAGCGTAAGCGATAATTTTAGTTTACGTGTGCTTAAAAATGTAGATTTTATTGGCGATACCATTCCTGCCAAAGCACATATTATTGGCATCAGCACGGCTGGATCTGGCAAATTAATTGCCGCTCGTTCCAAAGCAGATATTACGGCAATGGTCGATCCTATTATAGAACCTATCCGCACACCCAACTTGCTTAGCAATGGTAGTTTTGAAATTTGGAATCCCAGCGATCCTCTATTTGGAGATAAACCTGCCGATTGGGAAATCAGTAGTCGTTCTGCCAAAGAAAACAGCTTGATCAAAGAAGGAAATGCGGCTTTAAAAATAGTAGAAGCTCCTCAAAATTACAATAAAATAGAACAAGAACTTCTTGCCGCCAATACACAAATTTACACCGATCAAATGTACCAAGTAAGCTTTAGCTATTATGTAGTAAAGGGCAGTACCAATGGCAATGATATCTCCATGTACAACAAATGGACTACGGGTGGCTATGATATGGAAAACGACAAAGAGCTATTAGCCAATGGCCTCTTTTTTAGCTCTCTTGGCAAATGGAGTACCAAAACCATAGAAACTAGAGCACCCAAAAATGCAGATGGTTTTATTTTCAATGTGGGTGTAGGCAAAGAGGTAGTGGCCATTTTTGATGATTTTAGTTTCAAGCGCATACCCGATACCGTACTACGACTTTATGCTAGTCCCAATTCCATTCCTACCCTTAGCACAAAAGTAGATTCTACCATTCATTCAAGCATTTTTAAAATAGATGGATTTAATTTGACAGGCGATATTTCCATTCGCATTACAGGCGAGCACGCAAGCTATTTTACCCCTTCCTCTACCCTTATTCGCCACGCCACAGGTCAAAGCAAAGGAGAAATTTCTATTGCCTACACGCCTAAAGTTGCGGGTCGTCATTTTGCCAATATAGAAATTAGTACCCCAGGGACAAAAACAATTCTCATTGAAATTGTGGGCTCGGCCACCGCCAATATTGTAGATAAAAAACCTAGTATTACACTTTCCACCGATACATTGGCCCATTTTGTTGCAGTTGTAGGAAAAAACAAACTAGACAGTTTGATTATCAATGCGAATAATTTAACCGATTATCTCTATGCAAGTTTGTCAGGCAAAGACAAAGCTCATTTTCTTATGTCTACATCCATGCTTGGCAAAGAAGTAGTAGATGTTAAATTCCGTATCACCTATCAACCCAAAAGTGAAGGTTCACACACTGCATACATTAAATTTTATTCCAAAAATGCCGATACCGTAACCTTAGTTCTCAAAGGAACTGCAAGCAAAAGCAGCGATCCCGAACTTCCTGATATCTTAAATAGAAAAATTTCTTTAGATACCACCCACCCCAAAATTCTTTGGGTAGAAAATTTTGACAATGTAACCCACAACAAAGCAATTCCCGACAGCATTATGCAAAATGTAGTTCCACAATGGGACCGTCCTTGGTGGGGTTTTTACGAAAAAGATAAAGAAGGCAATGTGGTTGAACATGTAGCCAAAGCAACAGGCTATGTATATCAAAACGATACGGCCAAAAAATGTGAAATGTGGTTGATCTCCCCAGCTTTGGATTTCAAACATGCAAAAGCAAAAATATTTACCTTCCGCGTTATGGGCGACTTTATGTTTAAGAACCATAAAACCAAATTAGAACTTTTCTATATGGAAAAAGAAGGCGATAGCAGTTATCAAAATAAAATCGAAGTACCCATGCCCTCTATCCCCGACGAAAATGGCGATTGGAGAGAATTTCACATTGATTTGAGCGAACAAAATATAGCCGATATCTTCTTTATGGGCTTCCGTTTCACTGGATATACAGGAAGCACCAATAGTGTGGTTTATTATCTTGACAACCTCAGTTTTGGACGTACCGATTTAGCTAGCATTAGCAGTCCTAGCAAAAAAGTACTATTGAATACCCAAGTATTTACCACTACTATTTCCGACAGTATCTTTGTAGGTGGTCAAAATTTAAAAGAAGAAATACAAATTTCTATACTAGGCGCCAATGCTAGTAAATTTACAGCTTCCAAAAATCTACTTGATCCCACAGGAGGTAGTTTTCAAATTAGTTTCTCTCCTTTAGATTCGGGTCTTCATGTTGCTTATATCAAATTGAGTTCTGCAGGTGCTGCCGATATTATTATTCCTTTAGAAGGAAGAACCAGCGCTGCCACTCCCAAAATTTTGGTCAGCAAAGACGATTTGACTATTGTACTCCGTTTAGAAAATGGAACGGAAGTGAGCTCCAAAGAAATTACAGTCAATCCTTTTGTTTTAACTACCGATATTACGCTCAGTTTGCAAGGCAAGGATGCCAGCCAATTTCGTTTAAGTAGAACCTCTATCCCAAAAGATGGAGTAGGTCAAAAATTTACTATTCTCTATCATCCTACCGATCAAAGTAAAACCCATCAAGCCCAAGTACGCTTACATTCTACGGGTGCCAACGATGTCATCATTAGCGTTAGTGGACAAAAAACCACCAGCATAGAAGACCCTATCTTTCATTCAATCCGTATTGTACGCACCACAAATGGCTTCACTCTCAATAGCGAAGGAATCCAATTAAAAGAAATTACAGTTTACAACATTGGAGGACAAAGAATTTATTCAAGCCGCAACAATTCCTCACAGATAGAAATTCCTATCAAAGATCGAGGATGTTATTTTATAAAAACAGTTAGTGAGTACGGAGTACGCACATTAAAAAATATTTGGTAATGGTAATTAATTTAGTTTTTGGTTTTTGAGGAAATAGGGGCTTTCGCCCCTATTTTTTTTAACTGTTTTTTAAAGTGTTACACTTTTAATATTACGCTTTTCAGTATTACACTTTTCAGTATTACACTTTTCAGTATTACACTTTTCAGTA
>JAVVPL010000023.1:4565-23319 GCA_036655775.1 Bacteroidales bacterium
TCAGTATTACACTTTTCAGTATTACACTTTTCAGTATTACACTTTTCAGTATTACGCTTTTTAGTATTACTTTTTTCAGTATTACACTTTTCAGTATTACGCTTTTACATGTACCACATAATAATTTTTCTTGCCTTTTTGCACCAAAATATATGCCCCATTTAATAATATCTCTTCGTTGATAAGGGTTTGTTCACTTACCTTTTCTTTATTTATTGAAACGCCATTTTCTTTCAAAGCACGTCTTGCCTCTCCTTTGGAAGCATATATATTTGTTTTTTCAGACAGAAAATCAATCATCGACACCTGTAAATCGTTTCTATTGATTTCACATTGAGGAACCCCCTCAAAAACCGCTAAAAACATCTTTTCAGAGAGTTTTTTCAAGGCATCGGTAGTTGACTTCCCAAATAGAATTTCTGAGGCCTCAAGGGCTGCTTCGTAATCTTGTTGAGAATGTACCCGAATGGTCAAATCTTTGGCAAGTGCTTTTTGTAAAATACGCAAATGAGGCGCTGCGGCGTGTTCTTTTTCCATCGCTTCTATTTCCGTTTGACTAAAGGCTGTGAAAATACGAATATATTTTGCAGAATCGGCATCCGAACAATTCATCCAAAATTGAAAAAATTGATATGGGCTTGTTTTTTCAGGATCAAGCCAAATATTACCCGATTCTGTTTTTCCAAATTTACCTCCATCGGCTTTGGTAATAAGAGGACAGGTCAAACCATACGCTTCCCCAGATACTTTGCGACGAATTAATTCCGTACCCGTAGTAATATTCCCCCATTGATCCGAACCACCCATTTGTAATTTACAATTTTTAGTTTGATACAAACAAAAAAAATCATATCCTTGCACCAATTGGTATGTAAATTCGGTAAACGACATCCCATCTTTGGTTTCACCCGTAAAACGTTTTTTTACAGAATCCTTTGCCATCATATAATTTACCGTAATATGTTTCCCCACATCTCGAATAAAATCAAGAAAACTTATCGACTGCATCCAATCGTAATTGTTCACCATTTCGGCTCTATTGGAGGCATCGGAATCGAAATCAAGAAATTTTTGTAATTGTTTTTTGATACACGCTTGATTGTGACGAAGTGTTTCTTCATCCAATAAATTGCGTTCCAACGATTTTCCCGAAGGATCCCCAATCATTCCCGTAGCCCCTCCTATCAAAGCCAAAGGCTTATGTCCTGCAGCTTGTAGATGTTTCAACATCATCACACTAACCAAATGGCCTATATGCAAAGAGTCGGCCGTAGGATCAATACCCACATACGCTGTTATTTGTTCTTTATTTAAAAGTTCTTCGGTACCTGGCATGATATCTTGGAGCATACCTCTCCAACGGAGTTCTTGAATAAAGTTCATTTTTTATTTTTTTATTTTGTTGGATTGTCGTTTGAGGAACTTTCTTTGTTTTCTTTAGCTTTGACACTCATTGCATAGAACAATATAACCAAATAACAAGGAAGTAAGACCAAATAAGCCAAACGTAAATTGACTCCGTCTTCCATATTGTTAAATAAAGTAGGCAAGTAATCGGCAAAAGCACCGTAGACTAAAGGAAGTATAGCACCTCCTGCAATAGCCATAATGAGCAAAGAAGACCCAAAACTAGTATGTCGACCCAAACCTTCAAGGGCAAGTCCCCAAATTGTAGGCCATATCATAGCATTGGCAAAGCCCAAAAACACAAGAAAAGTAAGTGAAGTATATGCCGAAGTAACTATAGCCGAAAGGGTAAAAACAAGTCCCAAAATTGCGGAAAACACCAACACCATCCGTTGATTCATAATTCGAGGAATACTTACAATTCCTACCAAATAACCCACAATAAGAGCCAACATCGAATACATAGGAAACGATTTAGCATCTGTGGCCGAAATTCCTTGTGCCGTGGCATAGCCAATCAAACTATCTATACTAATCACTTCCGCCCCCACATAAAAGAACATGGCTATTACTCCAAAAATCAAATGTGGATATTGAATAATATATCTTTTCGTTGACAATTCTGTGTCTTGTGCCGCTTCTTCCTTAGAAAAATCCACTTCAGGCAAATGTGTATGTCGGATCACGATAGCTAATAAAAACAAAGTAGCAGCAATGGCAATATAAGGAGGCACACACAAACGAGCCAAGCCATCCAACATCACACTCATTTGCTCTTCATCCATAGAAGGGAGCAAATCTTTGGTCACTTGCATTTGCGACAAAACCACACTGCCCAATATTAAAGGCGCCACAGTACCTGCCACCTTACTACAAATACCCATAATACTAATTCGTCGAGCGGCCGTTTCTATGGGGCCTATAATAGCCGCATACGGATTGGCTGCTGTTTGTAAAAGCGCAAGCCCCGCACCTAACATAAACAAACCCGTTAAAAAAATTCCATAACTACGCGTATAGGCTGCAGGAATAAATACAAGTGCTCCCACCGACATAATCCATAAACCTAAAGCCATCCCTTGTTTAAATCCCACTTTTTTAAGTACAAAAGAAGAAGGAATAGCAAATATAAAATAAGCAATATAGAAAGCAAAAGTAACAAAATAGGATTCAAAATTATTGAGTTCACAGGCAATTTTTAAAAATGGAACTAAAGTAGCATTCAGCCAAGTGATAAAGCCGAATACAAAAAAAAGAGAGCCTATAACAAAAAGGGATTTATTTGGTTTCATAAGTGATATATTTTAGGAAATAGGTCTTATGTATCTCCATGAGATTCGCTTTCACGCTTTGAGATTTGCTTTTGAGCTCATGTCGTTTCATAAGTGATATATTTTAGGAAATAGGTCTTATGTATTTTAATAAAATCGAATATTATCTATCAATCGCACTGTGTCAAAAAGCACTACAATACAAGCTACACAATGCACACAGTCATCCCATTTTGTGATTGCTTGTAAAGTTTCAGCATCTGCAATTTGAAAATACTCCAAATTCATAGCGGTGTTTTGTTTTATTTTTTGGCTCATCCACACCTGTATTTCTTGAGGAGAACATTTTGGATACATTGTTTTTGCCTCTTGTAACAATTGATAAATAATAGGTGCTAGCGCTCGTTGTTCTGGCTCCAATCGCATATTGCGCGAACTCAATGCCAAACCATCCTTTTCACGCACGATAGGACAAGGTACAATCTCTATATTTATATTTTTTTGCTTTACCAAATGCTGAATAATTGCCAATTGTTGAAAATCCTTTTCGCCAAAATAGGCTTTATGCGCTTGACTTAAATCGAACAATTTCGATACAATCACGGCAACACCTTGAAAATGCCCAGGACGAGAAGCCCCTTCCATCACCTTATCCAAACATGAAAAATTGTATATTTCATGAGCTGGCTCATGAGCAGGATACATTTCATTCACTTGCGGGTTAAACACATAATCACATCCCAAACTTTGTAATAAATCTAAATCTTGGACTAAAGTTCTTGGATATTTTTCCAAATCAGCTGGATTATTAAACTGTATTGGATTTACAAATACGCTGACAATTACAATTTCGTTTTCAGCACGTGCTCGTTTAATTAAAACAGCATGTCCTTGATGTAGCGCACCCATAGTAGGCACTAAACCTATAGTTTTACCTTCCTTGCGAAGAGAGGTAGTAATTTTTTTTATTTCTGCTTGTGTATGAAGTTGTTGCATTTATATCTCTTTTTGAAATTTTAAGATACAAAGATACAATTTTTTTTTTAGAATTTCGGCTTTACATACGTCATAGAATATAGTAATTTTCTATACCCCGGAATCCGCAAACTAAAAGCCATCTATTTGCTAAGCTAAAACCGTTTTAAATAACTCAAATAAATTCTCCACCGTCACAATTTTGATACGTGGAGCTAAGCTCAGAACCGCTTTACTGTTATATTTTGAAATAAAAATACGATCAAATCCCAATTTATCAGCTTCGGCAATACGCTGCTCAATTCTGTTGACAGGACGTATCTCGCCAGTCAATCCCACTTCTGCTGAAAAGGCATCCTTAGGAGAAAGAGCAATATCTTGCACCGAAGAAAGAATAGCCGAAACCACCGCCATATCAATGGCTGGATCATCCACACGAATACCTCCTGCAATATTTAAAAACACATCTTTTTGCGAAAGTTTAAATCCGCAACGTTTTTCTAATACCGCCAATATCATATTCAAGCGTTTGAGTTCAAAGCCCGTTGCCGAACGCTGTGGCGTTGCATAGACCGAAGTACCTACCAATGCTTGTACTTCAATAAGCATAGGCCGTAACCCTTCTATAGTTGCCGCTATGGCTGTTCCACTCAAATTTTCATCCCTTTGCGAAAGCAATATTTCCGAAGGATTACTCACCTGCCGCAAACCCTCACTTTGCATTTCATAAATACCCAATTCATTGGTTGATCCAAAACGATTTTTGACCGAACGCAACATCCGATATCCATAATTTCGATCTCCTTCAAATTGTAAAACCGTATCTACAATATGTTCCAAAATTTTTGGACCTGCCAAACTTCCATCTTTAGTAATATGTCCGATCACAAAAATAGATACCCCTACTTCTTTGGCATAACGCTGCAATTGTGCGGCACACTCTTTAATTTGTGAAATACTTCCAGCCGAAGAATCAATCAAAGGCGACTGTAAAGTTTGAATAGAATCTATTACCAATATTTGAGGCTCTATTTGCGCTGCTTGCTCAAATACATTATCTATATTTGTTTCCGTAAGAATAAAACAAGCCGCTTGGGTCAACCCCAATCGATCCGCACGCATACGCAATTGTTGTTCACTCTCCTCCCCACTTACATACAACACTTTTTGTGCCTTTATTTGCAAAGCAATTTGCAACATCAAAGTCGATTTCCCTATTCCAGGCTCTCCGCCTATCAATATAAATGATCCTGGCACAAGTCCCCCTCCCAAAACTCTATTCAACTCCCCATTACCTGTATCTTGTCGCATTTGCTGATCTCCTGAAATTTCACTGATCAGACGCGGTTTTGCATTTTGCACATAATTATTTCCCTTGGCATGTGTTTGCCAAGAAGGCATTTCCTTCTCTCGTTGCACCACTTCTTCCGTATACGTATTCCATTCTCCACAAGAAGTACATCTGCCCATCCACTTTGGAGATTGCGCTCCACAAGAAGTACAAAAAAAAGCAGTTTTTGTTTTTGCCACGCGTTTTTTATTTTATTTTTTCTAAGATCCCACTAGTGGAAAATCCATCCACAAAAGGAATCGTAAGGACTTGTCCCCCCTTGGCTTTTACTTCTTCATATCCAACAATATCTTTCACCTCATAATCGCCCCCTTTAACCAAAACATCGGGTTGTATTTGTTTGATCAACTCCAAAGGCGTATCTTCATCAAAAAACACTACCCCATTTACATTACCCAAAGCCGCTAAAACCAAAGCTCTAGCTTCTTGATTTTGGATAGGGCGACCCTCTCCTTTGAGTCGTTTTACCGAAGCATCCGTATTCAATCCTATAATCAATACATCGCCCAAATCACTTGCTTTTGCCAAATATTCAATATGTCCTGGATGTAATAAATCGAAACATCCATTTGTGAAAACAATTTTTTCATTTCTAAAACGCCAGTAAGCCAATTGGCGTTCAAGAGTGAGGCCAGATTTTATTTTAGATTGAAGAAATTCTAATGTATTCATTATTTATTTTTATTTTAAATTTTTACCTATTAAATCTAAAAACTCCATACGAGTTTTGGGATTATTCAAAAAAGCACCTGTAAAATCAGAAGTTGTAGTCACTGAATTTTGTTTTTGCACGCCACGCATCGACATACATAAATGCTGAGCTTCAATAACCACGGCCACACCCAAAGGATGTAAGGCATTTTGAATACAATCTTTTATTTGCATTGTCAAGCGTTCTTGTACTTGCAAACGTCTTGCAAATATATCTACAATACGAGGAATTTTACTCAAGCCACAAATTCTACCATTGGGAATATACGCAATATGCGCTTTCCCAAAAAAAGGCACCATGTGATGTTCACATAAAGAATAAATCTCAATGTCTTTTACAATAACCATTTGTTTGTAATCTTCTTTGAAAATAGCCGACTGCAATACAGCTTCAGGGTCTTGATGATATCCTTGTGTAAAGAATTGTATGGCTTTAGCTACACGCTTAGGCGTGTTCTGCAAACCTTCTCTTTCCACATCTTCTTCCAAAATATTTAAAATTTCCTTATAATGATACGCCAATTTTTCTGTTTTATCGGCAGGATACGCATCTATTTTCTTATAGCCATCCAAATCGGCACGGTATTCAGAGTTACTCATGATCTCTTTTTATATTTACAAAGGTACAAAGGTAGGATTTTTTGTTGATTGAAACAAATACTTTGATTTTTACATTTTCTCCTACTCTGTAGTATCATTATGTAAAGTAGATACATTCTACCGATAAATTCCCTCCTCAAAACCCCAACTCCCTCCCATATTCAACCGTCGGCTCACATAATAAATATTGGGATAACTGTTTTGGGTCTTTAAATCCCTGTATTTTCCCCTTATATTCCTCAAAAATTCGCCAATTTTCAATCTCCTGTTTTCTCTTTTTGCTCATTTCAAGAAATTGTGTTTCTTGATCAATGCCCAAAAATCTACGATTAAGCAAATTTGCTGCAATGCCAGTGGTGCTACTCCCTGTGAATGGATCCAAAATCCAAGCGTTTTGTTGCGTGGATGCTAAAATAATTCTGGATAAAATACCCAATGGTTTTTGTGTCGGATGTTTTCCGCAAGATTTTTCCCATGGCGCAATAGCTGGCATATTCCAAACATCTTTCATCTGCTTGCCGTCGTTTATTTCTTTCATCAATTTGTAATTATAAAAATGTGGCGTTTTTTTATTTTTACGCGCCCAAATAATGATTTCCGAAGAATGAGTAAAACATCGGCAAGCCAAATTCGGCGGAGGATTTGTTTTTACCCAAGTAACGACATTGAGAATTTTAAAATCCAATTCGTTTAGCATTTGAGCAATGGAAAAAATATTGTGAAAAGTACCGCTAATCCATATAGTACCGTTTGATTTGAGCTTGTTACGACATTCTTTCAGCCATGCGTAATTGAAATCATTTACAAAATCGTATCCTTTCGAACGATCCCATTCTCCTTTGTTTACACTAACTGGTTTGCCACTCTGTATAGAAATACCGTCATTTGAAAGAAAATACGGAGGATCGGCAAATATCATATCGAACTCAAAATCGAATTGTTTTAAGAGTTCTACACAATCCCCTTGGAGTAAGGTAAATTGTTTGTCGGTCGATTTGTAGCAAGGTTTTATCACCAATTAAATACTTTCTAATTTTTATCTTTGGTCTATTTTATTATCTGCATTAACACCCCATTTCGCAACATCTCCAAATTCAGCAAATAATCCGACTTATCGAAATATTCTCGCAAAGGTTTTTGTGTGACATACCATCCTGCGCCATCGGTTATCCAAATAAATTCAATACCTTGCTTATGGTATCTATCGTACATTTCGCAATATTCGGTAGCAGTTGATTTTAATTTAGATCCGCCACCGCTATAAAAATTCACTTCGATCAAAAATAATTTATTGTCTTTGTTGATTGCAAAATCAATAATCCGAGAAGATTTATCCATCGCCACCGATAATCCCCATTTTTGCCCTATTTTTCGAGCCGTAGCCTGAGGCATATAGTGTGCATTATTACGTTGGCAAAACTCTTCTACAAATACCTCCACAATTCCTTCCATCATCGTTCCGCTTCGATTTTTCCGACCATTGCTATCAAGTCCAACCTCTACTCCTATCGAATAGTCCACCAAGTTTTTCACTTGCTTATTCTTTAAAATATCCGCCAATCCGCATCGCAACACAAAATTCGACAAATCTCTTATTTGTTCATTTGTGGGATTTTTATTCGAAAAATCATACGTTTTAGAAATAAATTTCTTAACATCAATGAATACATCAAAAGAATTTTCTCTACTGGCAATCAAAAATGGAAAAGCCTTTACAACATTTGGATATTCTTTGATTAAATTGAATATTTCTTGCTCTATATTTTCTTTACCCACTAATACATTCAGCAGATTTAATTCTTTTTCTATCGGTTTGATATTATCAAAAACTTTCTTCCAATTTACAAAATAATCAAAGGTTGTAATTCGATTACGAAAGGAATTATTTATATACTCAAATAACTTGTCTTCATCAGACAAATTAAGCAATTGGCATAGCTTTTTCATTATGATAATTTGAAATTAATAACTCCTTTAATTTCCCCCTCTTTTCCGCATTTGCATTGATAGAGCGAGAAGCCAAAACACGATTGATTTTATATTGAGCATATAGATCATCAAAAAAATCATTGGTTGGATCAAGAGATTTTACATCAGAATTACTCAATATCCAAAAACATTCGTTGGTGTCTAATGTGTCACAAAACTCTTTCAGCCGAATTTGCTCGTCATCGTTAAACGTATCCTTTGCGTATGCCGTAAAACTTGAAGTGGCGCTTATCGGTTTGTAGGGCGGATCTAAATAAAAAAAAGCATTTTCATTTGCATAGTCCAGTGTTTGTGCAAAGTCGCCCGTTAATATCTCCACTTTTTGGAGTAATTCACTATCCGAAAAAAGAGTTCTTTCATCGCAAATGGTAGGATTGGCGTACTTTCCAAAGGGAACATTAAATAGTCCGCGGCTATTCACTCGATATAATCCGTTAAAACAAGTACGATTTAAAAAAATAAATAGAGCCGTATTTTCAACAGATTCAAGTTGCTTGGTGTTGAACAAGGCGCGCTTAATCATATAATACTCCTTACGACTTTCTTCGGATGGCAAGGCTTTGTATTCTTTTTCGATTTGCTTTAGGTCTTTAACCAAAGTGTCCACTTCATCTCTCACCGTTTTATAAGCGGTGGTTAAATCCTTATTGATATCGTTTATCACGGCTTTTTGGATGTTATTAAGATTGCTCAACGCCCAAAAAAGCATTGCACCACCACCCACAAAAGGCTCAACGTATGTTAAGTTCGAAACATGATAAAGTTCCGACGGTATCGCCTTTTCGATGGACGAAATCAACTGTGTTTTCCCTCCCACCCATTTAATAAAAGGTTTTACCTGTCCTTTTGCATATCCCATTTTGCCATGTATTTATTGAATTTTTAAAAATGTTTTCTTTTGGAGCTTTTATCCGACAAGCAAACTTCGCAAATTTACGAAAAAAAAATCACGAAACAAAACGGATGGATTTTGGATACTTTCTCTTTTGTCCAAAGGCGCGAATTTTAACAATATTCTTAGGCTTTGATACGAAAATATCAAAGGATTTCATTTTAATTGTTTTACGTATTAAATTTATTTTACAGGGAACCAAGCCTTTGTATTATTGGCAATGCGAACTAGCATCAACATAACGGGAACTTCGACCAATACGCCTACCACTGTTGCCAGTGCGGCACCCGATTGAAGTCCAAACAAAGAGATAGCCACCGCTACCGATAATTCAAAAAAATTACTTGCCCCAATCATTCCAGCGGGAGCAGCTACATTGTGCGGCAGTTTCCACACTTTTGCCCAGCCATAAGCTACAAAGAATATAAGTAGCGTTTGAATAATCAAAGGGATGGCGATAAGTAAGATATGTAACGGATTACTCAAAATTGTTTCTCCTTGAAAAGAGAATAGGATAACAAGAGTAAGCAAAAGTCCGCCAATGGTAAAGTTATTGAATTTCTTAACAAACACATTGTTGAAATACGCAATACCTTTACGTTTTACGATGCTTATGCGTGTAACTACGCCTGCCAATAACGGTATCACTACGAACAGAACCACCGACAATAACAATGTATCCCAAGGTATCTTCACGCCACCAAGGCCAAGCAGAAACGCAACGGTAGGAACAAATGCCACAAGAATAATCAAGTCGTTCACCGCTACCTGTACCAAGGTGTATGCCGCATCACCTTTGGTGAGATAACTCCATACAAAAACCATTGCCGTACAGGGTGCTGCACCCAAAAGTACCGCTTCAGCAAGATATTCGTTTGCCAAGTCAACAGGAATCAGAGACTTGAAAATCACATAGAAAAAGAGCCATGCAATACCGAACATCGTAAACGGCTTTATCAACCAATTAGTAACACATGTCACAATGATACCTTTCGGTCTTTTCCCAACATTCTTCACACTTTGAAAATCAACTTTGAGCATCATTGGATAAATCATCAACCATATCAATATGGCAACAGGGATGGAGACATTGGCATACTCAAATTTGCTCAATGTTTCGGGAATAGCTGGAATATATTGCCCCATGGCAATACCGACAACGATACACAATGCCACCCAAACGCTTAGGTATCGTTCAAAAAATCCTATGCCTTGTTTCTTTTCCATTTCAGTATCTTTATCTGGATAATAGTTTTATTACTTGTTCAATTCTTCTATAGCAACATTGGTTGTCTGGTGCCGTAGTCATATAATTTTTTTCCATGTCGTTCTAATTATTTTTCCACTCCACGAGTACCGTATTACTATTTGATAATCGTTTCACTTTCTCAATCCACCCCAATTCACTCTTCGCCTTTGCTTGCAGGAATGGGTTTTTGGTATGAGTCAGAGCCAAGCAGGAGTTTACAATCCACCATTTGTTGTTGATACCTGCACGTTGTAAATCCGCTTGCAGTCGTTCAGCCTCAAACACGGGTGTAGCTTCGGGTAGGGTAACAATAACCACTTCAGTTTCTTCGGAATTTCTCAAACGTGGTAATAATTTGGCTACTGCACCCGAGACCTCGCCCTGTGTCCGTTCCACCTCTTTGTGGTAGCTTTGTGTTGCATCCAACAAAAGCAGTGTATGACCTGTTGGGGCGGTGTCGATTACCACCACTTCGTTTTCTGCCTTATCTACAATATCGGCAAAGGCTTTGAACACGGCAATTTCCTGTGTACACGGAGAGCGTAAATCCTCTTCGATATACTCCATATCTACTTCGGACATATTGTTGGCACGGGCTTTGGCACGAACTTCATTCTTATAAATTTCAAGCACCTCAGCTTCGTCAATTCTACTAACACTTATTCCTGCTCCCGTAGCCAAATCATAATTGATATGGTTGGCGGGGTCGGTAGTTGTCAAATGGACTTTCTTGCCAAGAGCATGTAACTTCAAAGCTATATTTGTCGCCATTGTTGTTTTACCAACACCGCCTTTACCCATTGTGAATACAACCCGCTTGCTAGAGTTGAAAAGATCTTGCACCAAATCATCTATGCTTTTTTCTCTGGTCAGTGGGGTATAGCTCACATCGGCATCCAATGTATCTTCCGAGAGCAAACGTCTGATATTAGAAATATTCGACAAATTATAGGAGCGTAACGGAACATTATAAATAGGATAGCTTTTCAGTGATTCGGGCATAGATGCCAATGCCGATTGCTGACGGTCGGCTATCTGTTGCGAAATAGTATCGCTACTGTCTGTATATTCCAAAATGCCATTAATTACGAGCATTTGATTTTTAATGCCAAGCAATTCCAATTCATGTGAGGAACGGGCAGCCTCTTTCAGTGGTGCTACATCGGGGCGACTAACCAACACCAAACGAGTGGCATTACCATCGGCAAGCGTGGCTACCGCTTTTTTGTATATATCTTTACGCTCCTCTAAACCCGACAACTGCCCCAAACACGAAGCCCCATGCGTACTTTCGCTAATGAACGTACTCCATGCGGATGGAAGTTGCAACATACGCAGCGTGTGCCCTGTGGGTGCAGTATCGAAAATAATATGGTTGTACTCTTTTTGTTTGTTTTCATCTGTAATAAAATCCGAAAACTCATTAAACGCTGCAATTTCAATAGTACATGAGCCCGATAACTGCTCTTCCATATTCTGAATCACACTTTCAGGTAGTTTGCCACGATAGGGAGCAATCACACTTTCACGATATGCCGCCGCCGCTTGTTCTGGGTCAAGATTTACAACTGTCAATCCTTTGACTTCGGCAATAGCCGTACCTTGTCCGTTTAGTGATTGATTAAACACATCCTGCAAATTTGATGCAGGATCGGTGCTGATGAGTAGAATATTTTCACCCTTGTCTGCCAATCCAATAGCGGTGGCACAAGCGATGGAGGTTTTTCCAACTCCGCCTTTACCCGTAAAAAATAGATATTTGGTAAGTTCTATTTTTGATAAATCAAACGGTTTCATTTTTATGCTATTTGAGATTATTTTTATCTATTATGTTTTTTTCCACTACCTGATACTAGCGGTATACTATCCAGTTCAATTCCTGTCCATTCGGTAAGTTGTTTGTTCGTCGGATACTCTCCTGAAATAGCAATTGCTCCATCTACAAGCACAACAGGTAAACCATCAGCTCCCTTTTCTTGTAAATACTCATTTACTGTTAAGTTCGATACATACAACTGTGGTTCATCACGCAAATTATGTCTTTTAATACTTATCCCTTGGTTTTGCAAGAGCTGAACGGCTGCTGCAATCCGCATCAAATCAGGATTGATATTTGGGCCACATAATCCCGTAGGGCAACACATTGCTGGATCAAAAATTTCTATTGTTTTCATATGTAAATAATTTTAATAAATAGGTCATATTGAACTCCATGAGGTTTATTTTCATGCTCTTGGGCGAGCTTTTGAGCTCATGTTCGTTTCATATTCATTTATGTTTTAAAAGTAAAAAATTATAGCATAATAAATACCTACCGCGATGAATAGCAAAGCGATAATAATGTTCATCCATTTTTGGAATACCTGCATGCGTTGATAAAATTTACCAAGACTCGCTACACTATATGCTAATATCCATGCGACAATACTAACAGGCAAGCCTGTGGCGATGGCAAAAACAACAGGTAGAAGTAAGCCTCCCGTTTCGGCAGCAGACATGGGTATTAATATCCCAAAGTAAAAAACACCGCTGGTAGGACAGAAAGCTAAAGCAAAGAGTACTCCCAAAAACAAAGCTCCCAAACTACCTTTATTCTTTATTTTTTCGGAGTTTGTACCTGAGCCACTAAACCCGAATTTAGGCAGATTTAGCTTATTCCCAAAAAGCATAAACAATCCGATAAAAATAAGAGCAGGGGCGATAATCATCTCTCCATACTGGCTAATGGCTTTTTGAATAGCAAAAATACTAGCTCCTTTCCATAAAATCGGGATAAGAATAAAGCCAATACCTGCGTAAGTAATAATTCGTCCAACGGTATAGAGTATTCCGTTCCAAAAAATGCGGTGACGACTCTCAATATCCTTACTAATATATCCAATGGCGGTAATGTTGGTGGCCAAAGGACATGGGCTTATGGCAGTCAAAACACCCAATAAAAAGGCCGTAAATAATGGAATATTGCTATTTTCTAATAATGCCTGAAGAAACTCCATAATCTGTTATTTTAAAAGACTCTCTATTTTTTTCTTCATTCCCACTTTAAATACCTCTGGCGAACTTTTAGCATAAGAAAATCCAAAATCAGTCATATTGTTTTTACTTTCTTTCCCATCTTGCCACTTGTTAATGAAAAGAGATGACCACGTTACTTCATATTTATCGGCTATTTTTTCACCCTCTTTAGTTGATATATCAATTACCCTAAAGACGATTTTTCCGTCTTTAAATGCTTGTGCAAAATCTTTTTCTATAACTTCCTTCGTTAAATTTTCAATCGCATTACAGGTCACACAACGTTGCTTTCCGTGAAAATAGAGTACTTCCACGAGTGCTTTTTGTGTGCCGTTAACCGCAGTTTTAAAATTGGCATTTTGCTTATTGCCACACGAAGTCAAAGCTATCATTGCTATTAACGCAAATATCACTTTTTTCATCGTTTTATACTTTACTTGGTTAATAATTCTTTCACCTCAGACAAGGTCAATACTTTGCCTGTAGATAGTATTTTTTCATTGACCACCAAAGCAGGTAATCCCAAAATATTATATTCCATAATTTTCAAAATATCCTGTTCTTTAATAAGTGTCGCTTCTAAATTTAGTTCGGCAATTGCCTTTTCAACCGTTGCATAGAGCATTTTACAATTGGGACATCCAGTCCCCAAAATTTTAATTTCCATAGTATGTTATTCTATATTCGTAATTCGCAAAACTACGAACAATTGTTTTAAAAAAAAACTTTTATTCGCAATGTATTTCGCCATGTATACATTCTGATGCAAAAAAATCATAAAATAAGTTCTTCGCCAAATTCCAATTTTTCATATTCACACAATATCTTACTTTCGGGGGTTCTATTTCTCCTTGTATTAAACCAGCATCCTTTAGTTCTTTCAGGTGTTGAGATACAGTTGCCTTGGCAATCGGTAACTCATCATGTATATCACCGAAAAAACAACTATCTTGATTCGCCAAAAATTCCATAATCGTAATTCGTGCAGGATGTCCTAATGCCTTGGCAAAACGAGCTAATTGTTCATTATCTACTGTATAATCTCTTTTCTTTTTCATGCTGTTTATATTGTTCGCAAAGTTACGAACAATAATTGAAAAAACAAAAAAATACGCATTTAAATCATTATATATAAATTAGCTAATTCATAATCTTGTTATAGACAGTACCATTCTTTGCATCTAAATAATTATTATTCTCATTCCCACTTAGAAACGGGGAACCTAAATTAGACAAGTTCGTTATGGAATCCATAGACCACTTTCTTTAGCCTCGAATTCAACCATTTGGTTTATTTCTTTTTCGCGGAGAACTCCCTCTCTACCCTCTCTCTCCTTCTCCTTGCGATGCATTTCTTGATGCCTCTTCAACTCTTCTTCGTAATTGATTGGCGTTTTCATTTCGGCTATCTTCTTCAGACAGCGCTCCGTACTCTCTTTGTGAAACTGATTCAAGTATTCCATTTTCTTTTTGTTTATCCCTCTATAAAAGTAATGAATTATCATCATCCTGCAAAAGATTTTTATTATTTTTCTCTACGACAACATCTTGTTTTCCTCTTGTATCTGCACATATAAAAGGAGCATTATCGGAATATAATACATCTCCTACATCTATGTGTGTGATTGTTTAGAACTTCTTCTTGCTCATTTTTAGCCTCGTTTTCTCGAACTGTTTTTCTAAAAGCATCTATTGCACCATTACACTTAGTTTGTGAATATACAATATCTCTAATTGCTTTTATTTTTTGCGTATATTTTATAGTTCCCAAATTAGCATTTTTTTATAAATTTAGCAGCATAATATCCATAAAAAAAGCCTCCCGATCCCTCGGAAGGCTTATCCCTGTTAAGTGTCCTCGCGGGGATTCGAAGCCCGGGCCCAATGATTAAGAGTCATTCAAAAATATGTTTTCCAATAGTATTTGTATTTTTATAAATTCTTATTACTTCCTTTTATTTATAGGTATTTCAGAAGATTTGATACTGTGTAAATTTTTCTTATTTTTTCGATTTTAGACAAAAGTTGTATGCAAATTGTATGCAAATTTTCAAAATGTAGTATCTTTATACTCAAAATAAAAAAGGATTATGCTTAGTCAAAAATATTCTCGCACAGGGGTAACGATTACCATTGTTTGTGATCAAAGAAGAGTAAAGAAAAACGAAAAATATCTGGTAAAATTATGCGTATGCTTGAATCGTAAACAACGATATTTTCCTACTGGTATCGCGCTTTCTCTCGAGGAATGGGATACGATTCACAACAGCAAAAAAGCCGATTTAATTAAGGTGTGAAATCAGATTATACAAGCTTTTCAAAAAATGGAACATCATGTGGATGACCTTTTGGATAAAGGGAATTTTGATTTTTTGCTTTTGGGTACACGGCGTAAAAGTTCGTCCGAGCCGAGTGTTACCGAGTCTTTTCAAGCCAAGATAACAAGTTTACAAGAGGCAGAAGCCTTTACTACTGCTAATAGTTATCGGATCGCCCTTCATAGTTTTGAGGATTATTTTTGAAATAACATACGCTATTCCGATATAAATATTGAATCTTTGAAAGCCTACGAAAAGAAAATGATTGCAAACGGGAAAAGCTATACTACGGTAGGTATTTACATGCGATGCCTGCGTACAATTCTAAACGAGGCCATTCGCACGGGATTTCTTGAGGCAAGAGCCTATCCTTTCGGGCGGGGAAAATACGAAATTCCCGTGAGTGAAGGTCGTAAAATGGCGTTGAAACTTTCGCAAATCAAGGAAATTTTAGACCATCCGGATGCTAATGAAACCATGCAAGAGTATCGAAATTTATGGCTATTTTCCTGCCTTTGTAACGGTGCGAATTTTAATGATATTTTACGACTAAAATATGAAAATATCAAAGGAGAAGAAATTTGTTTTTATCGAGGCAAAACATTGCACACTTTCAAAAAGAAAAAAGAGATTATGGTTTATCTGACACCTCCGATGGAAGCGATTATAAAGAAATGGGGCAATAAACCGGATCTTCCGTCAAAATATATCTTTCGTTTTTTGAATGGGTGCAGCGATCCTAAAAACTACCGAAAATTATTTGGCCAGTTTTGAGACCGAAGAACGAAAGAAGAATGCGGATTTACTGACGGCGTTTTAACATTTTTAGTTACCTTTGTAAACAAATTAATAAAGCTATCATTATATGAGCAAATTAATAAAAACAGATATAGAATACAAGCAGTGGCTTGTTGAGATAAAAGAACAAATCCGCAATTCTCAAATCAAGGCGGTCTTATCGGTTAATGCTGGTATGCTCGCCCTATATTTTGATTTAGGGAAACGTATAGAAATAACTAAAGCAGACAGTAAATGGGGTAGCGGATTTTTTGCTTCTTTAAGTGCTGATTTGAGGGAAGAATTTTCGGATATTGAAGGGTTTTCAGAAACCAACCTGAGATACATGAAAAGATTTTATAATTTTTATTCTCAATGTTTTACAATTCCGCCCCAGCTTGGGGCGGAATTAGAAACAATGCCAAATCCAAATTCTCCCCAAGCTGGGGAGAATTTGAAAAATTTCATCTTTTCTATTCCTTGGGGGCATCAAAAATACCTGATAGACAAATGTAAAAACATCAAAAAAGCACTATTCTACATCCAAAAAGTACGAGAAAACGGTTGGAGTCGAAGCCTGTTAATTAACTTTTTTGAAACAGATCTTTTTGAAAGAGAGGGATCTGCTATTAGCAATTTTTCACTGCATTTACCTGCACCGCAAAGCGATTTGGCGCAGCAAGCCCTTAAAGATCCTTATAATTTCGGTTTTTTATCCATGAGAAAAGGTTATAACGAAAGAGAATTAGAAGATGCCTTGACCACTAATATCACCAAATTTTTACTTGAATTAGGGAGCGGGTTTTCTTATATCGGTCGTCAGCAACGCATTCAAGTAGGTGAAAAAGAATTTTTTATAGACTTATTATTCTACCACATAAAATTACGTTGTTTTATTGTGGTAGAATTAAAAACAGGAGAATTCAAAGCCGAATATGTAAGTAAATTGGGTTTATATGTCTCTGCGATCAATCACCAATTAAAACAGGCATCGGATCAACCTACCATAGGTTTATTGATTTGCAAAAGTAAAGATGCCGTAGTGGCTCAATATACATTGGAATCATCCTCTCATCCTATCGGAATTTCAGAATATCAACTCCAAAAACTGTATCCCAAAAAATTAGAAAATGCGATTCCGAGCATTGACGAATTGGAACAGGAATTGAATGAAAATTAAACGAAGACTTGTGAGTCTCTGTCGCCAAATTGAGAGAAGAATTCATAATTTTAGCTAAAATTTATACTTATGAATAAGACAAATGAGATAGACAAACACATTAGTGAGAATTCCAAAGACTTTAATTTATGGATTAACGGAATTAATAATTATCTCGACTATAAGTACTCTGATAAAGAATTAGAGTCTAAAGAAGCTTGGAAAATAACGTCTGAATGTATAGATGTTTTTGCAGACATTATCGAATTATGTATCAAATATGGAAAATTTAGAGACAACTGGGATTACAATCATTTTTATCAAAATATTTACGGACCGGAGTTAATTATCAGGTCCTTGAAAACAGAGACAGAATATCGACTAGGTATTGATAATGAAGGAATCTATCTGTCCACAAGTTTAAGATTCAATGAAAATCTACGATATATGGATGACGATTATTGGAGATCTGTACTAAACCTATCCGATTTCAGTGGATTTATTTATAATGAATATGAGTTTGTTAGCACTGAAAGGGTCAAGAAATTTCCAGAGCTTTTTAACGCGAATAAAAGCATAATTTATAGAATTCTACGAAAGTATTTATTTGATTCTACAGATACGAACTCAAACTATCCTCACGGCAGTGTTGGTGAATTTAAAATATATTGTTCCCTAAGTGAAGATTTTGAGGAATGTGTAAAGCGATTTTGTTTAGCATTCAAAATAATGTATCAGCTGAATTATAAACTGTGGAAAGTATCCGATTTAAAAAGCAAGAAAAAAATATGAAAAAAATAGTTCAATGGTCTAGCCCCCTGTATTTCGGACTAAGATTTTTTAATTATCTAACAAAGATTTTCATTAAGAACAATGTTTTCTATTCAACGCTTGCGTTAAGTGAGAGCAAAGCAAGCTTGCTTGTTTTGCCGAGCGTAGCAAGCGACGAACGAAGTTCAACGCTTGCGTTAAGCGAGCGCAGAGCCAAGCTTGCTTGTTTTGCCGAGCGTAGCAAGCGACGAACGAAGTTCAACGCTTGC
>JAVVPL010000024.1:0-23001 GCA_036655775.1 Bacteroidales bacterium
TCACTTGAGAGAAAAAATGAAAACCCGATTAATGGAAGCAATTCAAAGAAATTCTCAATAAATTACCAAACCACAGTTAAATAATTTATAAAAAAGAGTTCCAGATCCCGTGAACTCTTTTTTTTATGCAGATTGAATGCATACATCTATATCATCTTTGTATTATAATTATTGTTTAACTTAATACAAAGAAAAATGAAAACGAAATTTTTTACATTGTTTGCACTTATAAGTGCATTATTTATTGTAAGTACCACAAATGCGAATGCACAAGAGTATCCAAAAAACACAGCTAAAGTCAAGTACCAAGGGGAAATTATGAGTGGTTTTGGTTTTGGAATTGGCGAATTTGCCATCGATCGAGTCTATGTTCATACTATTCAAGGGGTGAAAATAGGTCGTTACTTCTCTACGGGGCTTGGTATTGGTGTGAATATTATACCTTTGTATGTTTTTGGATCCAACACAGAAGTATATATGCCAATATATGTCAATGCCAAAGGATATTTACCATTAGGTAAAAAAAGTTCCTTATACTTATCTTTCGATTTAGGCGGTTCATTTGGAGTAACTTATGGGGCGGCGGAATTCAGAGGTTTTATGTGTATGCCTGCGGTGGGTGTAAGCATAGTAAATAGAGTAAATATCAGTTTTGGATATGAATTACAGAGATTGTCAACTGGAATTTCTGGCCTTTCTGTCAATATGGGAGCATTAGCAATAAAGCTAGGAGTTAGATTTTAATAAAATAATTTTTTTTACTTATTGTAAACGTTTGTATTTTTTTATTGCCAGTGTTTTTATAGTATTACACATTTTTTCTTCCCATCACCCCAAAAAACTCTTGTTGAATGTGTATAAAATAAAAAACTTACTTATCTTTGTAGATGTTTAGCCGAGTTCAAGAATGGCAAGATTAAAAAATCGAATAGAGAGCCTTAAAATTATTTACAAATGAAACATGATTGGAAACCAGGCAATATGATCTATCCACTACCTGCCGTATTAGTCAGTTGTGGAAGTACGCCTCAAGACTATTCCGTACTCACCGTAGCATGGGTGGGAACCTTATGTACAAATCCACCGATGTGTTATATTTCCGTTCGACCCGAACGTCATTCATATACAATTATAAAAGAGAATATGGAATTTGTAATCAACCTTACCACTAAAGATTTGGCCTATGCCACCGACTGGTGCGGAGTACGTTCAGGCAAAGATTACAATAAGATTCAAGAGATGAAGTTGACTCTTGGAAAATCCAAAATGATCAAAGCCCCGATTATAGAAGAGTCGCCCGTATCCATAGAATGTCGAGTGAAAGAAATTGTCCCCTTAGGTTCTCATCATCTTTTTATTGCAGAGGTAGTGAATATGCAAGTAGAGGATCGTTATTTGGATAGTGAAACAGGCGAATTTGACTTAGCTTCAGCCAATCCCTTGGTCTATTTGCATGGCGGATATTTTGATTTAGGGAAAAAGATTGGTAAATTTGGATGGTCCGTAGAGAAAAAAAAGAAAATAAAAAAATGATTTTTTTATTTGGGAAATTATCATTTATCAAGTATCTTTATCGTGTTTTAGCAGAAAGGGAGCCCGAGAGATTTTTTTTACAATTAAAATACTAATAGAGTACGTTTTAAATTGCAATATAGAATATCGACACCTATAAAACAGTTTATAAATTAAATATTTCATAATAAAAACAAATACAGATGAAAAAACTACAAACAATTTTGACTTTATTAATCGTATGTACACTTATGGGGACTGCACATGCTGATAAACAGAAAAAAGCAAATCAAGACACCGACGCTTGGCGTTACGATATTGAATGTGCAGGCGTAGGAGTTGATGGCACCTATATGATAAAAGTTTGGAGTTATTCCAAAAAAGCACAAATTGCTACGGAACAAGCCAAAAAAAATGCAGTGCATGGGGTTATTTTTAAAGGATTTTCAGGTAAAACCCAAGCTTGTCCTGCTCAAAAGCCTATTGCACGCAATCCTACTTTGCAACAGGAACAATCCGATTACTTCAATAAATTTTTTAGTAATGGGGGCGATTATATGAAATACGTGCTTTCTACGGCCTCCGAAGTGGAAAAAGTAAAAGTAGGCAAAGAATATAAAGTAGGTGTAGTGGTTTCAGTGGCTAAAGATCAGCTTAGAAAAGATTTAGAAACGGCAGGGATTATCAAAGGATTATCTACTGGATTTTAATAAAATTATATACTTATAAAACGAACTCAAACTCCTTCTTCTTCTAGAATAAAGAGTCTCAATTTTGAGAGAGTTCCATAAGACTTATTTAATAAAATTATATACTTATGAAACGAACAATTATTGTAACCACTGTAGTTCTTTGTATTGCCTCTTGTTTTTTTGCTTGTAACACCAGCAATCGATTGGGTGGATACCAAAATTATGAAACTGAATGTTTAAATTCAGAATTAGACGGTTCCTATACTTTAAGAGCTTGGGGTATAGGCCGAAATCAAGTAGATGCCTTGGCACAAGCTCGCAAAAACGCATTGAGAGATGTTATCTTTAAAGGCATTTCCAAAGGTAAATCCGATTGTAAAATTAAACCCTTGCTTATGGATGTAAATGCGCAAGAAAAATATGAAAACTATTTTAATCATTTTTTTAAAGATGGAGGTGATTTTGAAAAATATGTGAATTATAAAGACAAACGCGTATCCACCTTCCATAGAGAACGGACCCAAGATGAAATTAAGTATGGGGTTACCGTGCGTGTAGAATATGTCAAATTACAAGATCGTTTAATCCAAGATGGAATTTTACAAAAATAACAAATATCTGGAATTCAAAATTATAAAACGATATAGTTTCTAAAAATTAAAATCATTGATTATGCAAAAAATAATTCTACTTTTAAGCAGTTGTTTTTTATTTACAGCTCTTGTGTTTGGTCAAGCCAAAAAGCCAACTTTAATGGTTGTTCCCAGTGATGTTTGGTCCGTGCAAAATGGATATACTGCCACCTTTGACAACCAAGGAACCAAACAAGTGATTCCCGATTATAAAAAAGCATTGCAAAACGATGCCAATTTATTATTAGTAATTTCTAAAATTAATTCATTGATGGCTGAAAGAGGATTTCCTTTAAAGAATATGGAAACCGTACTCAAATCAATAGAACAAAGTACAGCCGAAGATAACCTTACCATGAGTAAGACTTCGGGAGCCGAATTAGCCGAGTCTCCTTTGGAGCGTTTTAAGAGAGTAGCCAAAGCCGACATTATTTTACAATTAACATGGACCGTCAATACGTCGGGGCCTAAATCGTATGTTACCTACAATTTGCAAGGATTAGATCCGTATACCAACAAACAAATTGCAGGGGCACAAGGGAGTGGCGCTCCTTCCATCACAGCCGATATTCCCGTATTACTCGAAGAAGCCGTGTTGGCAAATATGGATAATTTCACCGCGCAATTACAAAATCATTTTGATGATTTGTTTGCCAATGGCCGTGAGGTAGTGGTCAATATTCGTGTATTTAACAATGGGTCGGGTTTAGATTTGGAAAAAGAATATGGCGATAAGGAATTAGGAGAAGTTATAGACGAATGGATGTACAACAATACCGTCAATCACAGATATAGTAAATCGGATGCTTCCGAAAATTATATTTATTTTGAACAAGTGCGAATCCCTCTTTATAAAAGCAATGGGATGGCAATGGATACCGAATCCTTTGTGCGAGATTTAAGAAGTTATCTTCGTAAAGAACCCTACAAAATAGAATCCAAAGTGATGACTAAAGGTTTGGGTGGAGCCTCTTTAATTTTGGGGGAAAAATAGAGTTTTAATTTCAAATCGCAAGAAAAGACACTTGTGTATTTGTTATTTTTAAATGTCAAATTAAGCAATTGGGCATCAAACAATTAAATTTAAGTACAAATGAAAAATATAATTAAATGGGTGGCAGTTTTAACGGGATTCTTTTTTTCGCTTAGCGCACTAAGCGCCCAAAATTTGAATCAAAGCCCCACAAATGTAAAATCCCTAGGTCAAGGAATTGTTTTAACTGTTATTATTCCTCAACAGCAGGATCCCTTTCCTCAAGGTGCAAATACCTATCTATCCAATAAATTAATACAGGCTGCAGTTGCAAATGGTGTAGCAGCGGGTCCTGATTTTAGTCGTTTTTTTATCACCGCTCAATTTGCGATGCTTTCCAAAGATATTGTAGCGGGTCCACCTCAACAAATTGCTTTAAATATGGAAGTCACCTTATATATAGCCGATTATTTTGATCAAAAGATTTACTCTTCCGTTACTATGAATGTAAAAGGGGTAGGGACCAATGAAACCAAATGTTTTATCAATGCTCTTAAATCGATCAATGTAAATTCACCTGTATTGGCTCAATTTATGGACGAAGGCAAAACAAAAATTATAAATTATTATAAATCGCAGTGTGCGAATATTATCAAACGGGCCAATAGTTTGGCTGCACAAAAAAAATACGAAGAAGCAATCTATGTGCTTACTTCTGTTCCCGATGCTTGTGGCGAATGTTATGATTTAGCCTTAGCCTCCACCGCTACTATTTATCAACAATATGTCGATCGTTTATGTGATATAAATTTTGCCAAAGCCCAAGCAGCTTGGGCTGCAGAACAAAATTCAGCAGGTGCCGCATCGGCAGGAAATTATTTGAGTCAAATATATCCAGATGCAAAATGTTATGCCGCAGGCCAAGATTTATATAGAGAAATTAAAAATAAAGTTTTGGATGATTGGAAATTTGAAATGAAAAAATGGCAAGATGGAGTAGATTTGGAAAGTCAACGAATTGCTGCCATGAGAGATGTAGGGGTTGCATTTGGAAAAGGACAACAACCCACCACCTATGTTTTAGGTTGGCTTAGACCCTAAATACAATTATTAAATTCGAGGATAGAAATTAATAGCAATTTCTATCCTCTTTAATTTTCTCTATATATTTATTGATATGAAACATTCAAATACCTTTTTTTTCTTTTCCTTTATTTTTTTATTCTCCACACAAAATCTATGGTCTCAAATTCAAAAAACAGAAATTGAAAAATATAGAAGAAGTTCATTATATACCGTTCTCATAACGCATCCCAAAGCCAAGTATGCACATGAAATAGATTCTGTTTTTGTCACCATGCCGATATCAGATAAATATGAAAATCATAATTTGAGAATTAGGCGAGTTATTTTGGATACCAATTCCCAAAAAACAAAAATGGAACATGTGGATGATTTTTTAAGCCAAACACAAACGGCCAAAGAAATGGTGGCCAAATGGTTCAATAGAAATAAACGTACAGGTGCTTTTGATGTCTCTCTTTTGGCAGAAAGAGGCAATTATAATGCTTCTGAAATGGATGTAGAGCAAGCCCAAATGACTAAAAGAGGTCTTGCCATTCTTTCGGATGCAGGCGAAGAATTGATAGGAAACACCTTTGTTATTGTCAATGATATAGTGTATGTGGATAAAGAAGCCAACGCAAAAATAGCCTTTGCTATTTTTGGTGCGATTGCATCTATTGCAGGATCCTCCAATACGGCTACGGGTGATTTAACTAAATCGGTAGCCGATCTAGGGGCTTCCATATCCAACTTAATTGCTGGATTTACGGTGAAAGTAAGCTCGCATCTATATCAATTACAGTGGAACGATTCGATCTCTTCCGTGTTTTATAATCAATATTGGTGTGATTCCAACGATAATGAGCAGTTTTGTGCAGAAAGAAAAAAACTTTTCGACCAGAATAAAGATTTATTTCATCTTAAATATATAGGTTCCTACAAAGTAAAAAGTGATAAAACCGTTATGCGTGGAATTCATAGTAACGCAGAGGTAATTACCAAAGTATGTACGCGAGCTTTGGATAAAAACATCGTTTTTTTGCAAAAAAAATATGAAGTCTTTAAAGTAAAAACACCTATTTATGCGATAGATGGAAAAAGAATAGAATCTAAGATTGGAAGAAAAGAAGGTATTTCTGAAAAATCGCAATTTGAAGTATTGGAGTGCCTGGAAGATGAACATGGTAAAACTTTTTATAAAAAAGTGGGAAAAATAAAACCTATCAAGAGTGAAATTTGGGACAATCGTTGTATGGCTTTTGAAGAACAAGCCAAAGGAGCCGATCGAACAAGTACAACTTTTAAAATTAAATCAGGAAGTGGCTTTTATCCAGGGATGTTGATTCGGCAAATAAAATAAATATAAAAATAGCTTGGTCTATATCGCTTATTGAAACTAAATAATATTAACACATGCAACTCTCTCTCAATCCAGACACATGTATTCTTTGCACAAAATGTGTAAAGGTATGTCCTTCTCGAATTTTCACGCAAGCCAATGCCAAAGCCCCCATTGAATTATGTTTACCTGAATCTTGTATTGTTTGTGGTCATTGTGTGGCTGTATGCCCTACACAGTCTATTACACATAGCGAATTTCCTCCACAAAAAATACATGCCATAGAGACCTCTATTTTGCCTACTCCAGAACAAGTGTTATTGTTGTGTAAAGCTCGTCGTTCTATTCGTTCCTTTGCACAAACACCCATTCCCATGGTCTTGTTGGATCAAATTCTCGAAGCCGCTCATCGTGCCCCCACAGCAATGAATTTACAACAAGTGGCGTTTACCTTGGTGGTGAATCCCAAAAAATTGCAACAAATCACAGAAATCACCCTAGATACCTTTTCGTCTATAGTGAAAAAAATAATGAATCCCTTAGTGAAACCTATTCTTAAGCTTAGTATGCCTGAGGTATATACTTTTGTTCCTGCATTTGAACGGCTCTTGAGTGCGTATGAAAAAGGCAATGATTTAATTTTAAGGAAAGCCACTGCGGTGCTTTTAATTCATACCCCTGAAAGCAGTCGTTTTGGTCGTCAAGATGCAAATTTGGCTTATCAAAATGCCTCATTAATGGCCGAAAGTTTAGGTGTGAACCATTTTTATACAGGTTTTGTATGTTCGGCAAGCGAGCAAGACAAAAGCCATAAATTGGCTAAAGAACTTGGCATCAAAGGTACCATTCATGCAGGGATGGCTTTAGGAATGCCCGAATTTAGATATCCCAATTATATAGATAAAAAAGAGCTTGTAGTTGATAAAATAATTTAAAATAATTTAAAATAATTAAATTTAACATGGACACATACACCCATAATCCAGAATTGAATCGTTTTGAAATGCTTGTTGATAATCATTTAGCTTATGTTGAATATCATATAGAACCGCCTTATATAGATATTATTCATACCATAGTGCCCAAAGAAATAGAAGGACGAGGTATTGCGGCACAGTTGGTAGCAGCAACCTATCGGTATGGGGAGCAAGAACATCTGCAAGCCAAAGCAAGTTGTTCGTATGCCAAAGTTTGGCTTCAAAGGCATCCTAGTGCTTCCTAAGACATCCTCTAAAGCGGAAGAATATCATCAAAATTAGTATAAAAAAAAGGAAGTCAACCGTATTGTCACGCCTATATTAAACGATTTCAATTACACCAAGTGCAATTACATTCTTCGCCCAGAGCCTCTATTTCGATAGTTGCATGTGTAATATCAAATTGATTTTTTAAAAGCTCCCTTGCCTCTTGTTTCACCTTGTTTTCTCCTTGAGCGGTACTACTTACAAGATGTACCGAAAGAATGGTATATTCATTGTCCATACTCCAAATATGTAAATCATGAATAGAATGTACGCCAGATATTTCTTTAAGTGCTTTTTCAATCATAGCAAGTTCAACACCTTCGGGCACTCCCTGCAATATGATAGTCATTACCGATTTCATATTTTTGAAAACATTAAATAAAATAAATAAACTGATAGCCAAGGAAAGTATGGGATCTATGATAGGGATATTGAAAAAATACATCAAAATACTTCCTAGCAACACGGCAATCCATCCTAAGACATCTTCCAATAGATGCAGACTTACCACTTTTGCATTCAGTGATTTTCCTTTTTGGAGTCGCAACACGGCATATCCATTAATTACAATCCCAATAA
Organism: Bacteroidales bacterium; assembly: GCA_036655775.1. GTDB lineage: Bacteria > Bacteroidota > Bacteroidia > Bacteroidales > P3 > JAVVPL01. Next base: position 8,037 of record JAVVPL010000024.1, read on the forward strand.
TGGCAAAAACAAACATGCCTTTGGCATCTGAAACCTGCGGATTGAAAAGACGAGGTATCGTTGCTATCAAAATAATAATAGAACCCGTTAGCAATACTAAAGAATTGATAATCGCACCCACCAACGAAAAACGTTTGAGCCCATACGAAAATTTTTGAGAAGGAGGACGTTTGGAAATCTTTTCAAAATACCAAGATACGCCCAAGGAAATGCTATCTCCAAAATCATGTAAAGCATCGGAGGTAATAGCCAAACTATGGGTATATATTCCACCGAAAACTTCAAAAATCGCAAAGCCTAAATTGAGAAAAAAAGCAAGGGAGATATTTTTACTATTTCCGTCTAAAGGTTTGTGGGTATGTGTATGTGCCATTATCTGTGACTTAATTGTACAAAGTTAGTGTAATTTTTTGACATATTGCAAAGCCCTACGTATTAAAATTATTTACGTATAAAAAAAAATATAAGTACCTTTGTGTTTCTAAAACTTTACCATTGTTATCTACATCCATGTCCAAAAAAAAATGTTTTGTAATTATAGCAACTACTGTTTGCATTTGTTTCATCCTGCTTTTTGCATTCAAAAATAAAATTGCAAATTTTTATTTGCAACATAAAATTGCAGAAGTGCAAGATACCTATGCTTTGAAAATTGCCTATACCAGTTTTAAAGTAAAAGGTTTGAATACCTTAGAAATAAAAGGACTTAAAGTAAATGATAGCTTGTTTACATTGGACGAAGCGCATATTCAGTTTTCATTTTTTAAAATGCTTTTCGGAAAACTCAGTTTACGTTCCATTGACTCTAAGAACTTGTTTGTATCTCTTGTAAAAACCGATTCTAGTAGTAATTTTGAACATATATACAAAGGAGCCAAAGAAGCCGAAAATTATATTGATCATTTAGTACATAAAAAAGTAAATTACAAAAGAGAAATAAGCAAATTATCCAATTTAATATTCAATCTATTACCTTCGGATGCCCATTTTGTAAATACCTCTATATCTTATACTAATCCTACCTATTCCATAAAAATAAATTGTGCCCAATGGGTACTTGCAAATCAAAATTATACCGCTGAAATTCGGTATATAGAAAACAATGCACAAGTACAAAATGCGCAGACCTGGCGTATCAAAGGCCTTTTAAATCACAAAACAGAAAAAATTTCCTGTATCTGTTATGCCAAGGATACACAAAATATGCAAATTCCTTTTATTCGATATAAGTGGAATGCCGATGTACAAAGTGACACCCTCTTTTTTACATGGGAAAACAAAAATGAACAAGAAGGAAAACTAATATTAGAAGGACAAGCACGCATTCGAGGCCTACATATTTATCATCCCAAAATAGATCAAGAGCCCCTTCTTTTAGAACAACCATCTGCCAATTTCACTCTACGAATAGGTGAAAATAGTATAGAGTTAGATTCTGCCTCTGTGCTGAGTTGTAATGGATTTAGTTTTAATCCTTATATACGTGCAGAAAAAAAAGCGCAATGGCATCTTGTGACTCGCATTAATAAAGCCAATTTTGAAGCTCAACAATTCTTTTCCGCACTACCACCGACTTTGTTTACTAGTCTTTATGGGATTGAAACCAAAGGGACCCTTTCCTATCATTTTCTCTTAGATATAGATTTTAGTCATTTGGATACACTCAAATTGGAATCACATTTGAGTTCCAAAAATTTCAATATTTCAAAATATGGCAATGCCAATTTAGCAAAGATGTCGCAAGCATTTTTATACACCGCTTATGAACATGGAGTGCCTGTAAAGACCTTTGAAGTTTCGCCTGCGTATCCTGCATTTACGCCTCTTGCAGAGGTTTCGCCTGTTTTACAAATGGCCATTTTACAATCAGAGGATGGCGGTTTTTTTTATCATCAAGGTTTTCTTAGTGGCGCTTTTCAAAAGGCTTTAATCACCAATATTAAAAGAGGTAAATTTGCCAAAGGAGGTAGTACGATCAGTATGCAATTAGTAAAAAATGTATTTTTGAGTAGAAATAAAACCATTGCTCGAAAAATGGAAGAAATGTTGTTGGTTTGGTTAATCGAAACGCAGCGTTTGACCAGTAAAGAACGAATGTTTGAAGTCTATTTAAATATTATAGAATGGGGCCCTGGCATTTATGGAGTAGGAGAGGCCACGCAGTATTATTTTGGAAAAACGCCAGCACAAGTTAATACCCAAGAAGCCATTTTTTTGGCTAGTATTATTCCTTCTCCTAAAAGAGCCTTACAGATGTTTGATGCCCAAGTTAAACTTCGTCCATATATAGCAGGCCATTATCGATTAGTAACAGAACGGCTTAAAATCAAAGGTGTAATTTCACCCGAAGAAGCCTTGGAAGTAAAGCCTGAGGTTACTTTACGCCTTGAATTGCAACATAAAGTTGAGCAAATGTATCAAAGTCAAGAAGAGGCCCTTCAAGATGAAAAAGAATTTTAAATAAAATTAATCACGTTCTCTCTTATATGTATTTACTATATGGATATAAAACTTTTTTTTAGCGCGTTCTTTGCTTTTTTAGCCTTAGTGAACCCTATGCAAAAACTCTTTGTTGTATTTTCTTTGCAAAACAAATATACCCCAGCAGAACTTAAACGAATTGTTTGCCGTGCCACACTTACGGCATTGGGTATTTTAATACTTTTTTTATTTTTGGGCGATGCCATTCTTACGTATATTTTCAATTTGCATATTTATGCTTTTCAAGTTACTTGTGGGGTAGTTTTATTTTACAATGGTTTTGTTGGACTGCAAAAGGGCGCTTTTTTAACCATTGACAAGGATACGCGTATGGAAGATATTATTGCGGTTCCGATTGCTGTGCCCATGATTGCAGGCCCAGCCACGATTACAGCTGTAGTTACCATGCCCTCTATTTATGGACAATTGACCACCTTATTCGCTGTAAGTTTGGCCATCGGGGTCAATTTATTGATTATGCTCAATGCAGGGAAGATAGGGGCCTTATTGGTAAAACGGAATATATTGATGCCGATGATTCGTATCACGGGTTTAATTGTTGCCGCTATTGGAGCACAGATGATATTTAATGGCATATTGACTTTTATACAAGCCATATAAGAGCCCCCATACTTCCCGTTTTATAAGTGAATGGCAAATTTTTTCAAATGAGGATCAATCATTTTGGAAGGAATAATTTGTTTCACTATATCGGCACACATATTCAGTATGCGTTCACGCACAAAATCCTCTCTAAATACCAAGGAAATTTCACGTACCACCGCAGGGGCAATGAGTGGTCGTATATTCTTTTGTTGTTGTGCATTTAAAAAGGCAAGATGCAATTCGGGAATAATGGTATATCCCCCATTGGTATCCACAATTTTGATAAGGGTATCAATACTGCCTGCTTCATACAAACTTCTAAAGTTTTCATGATTTTTAGTGCAAAAATTGAGTACTTGATTGCGTAGACAATGTCCTTCTTGTAAGACCCAAAGGTGTTGGTTAGGCATATTCTTTGATCGAATTTCTTTTTTTGCAAATAAAGGATCCAAGGGCGAAACATAGCCAATAAATTCTTCATAATAAAGGGGGATTTCTAAAAGGTGTTCCTCTTCCAAAGGAGTTGCTAAAATAGCTAAATCAATTTCTGCATTTGAGAGTTTTTCAATGATCATATCCGTTCGCATTTCAGATACATGTAAATTAATTTTAGGATAGCTAAGATGCAATTCTTTGATAAATGAAGGTAAAATATAGGGTGCCACGGTTGGAATAATTCCCAAATGTAAATCGCCTTCCAATCGATTTTTTTCCGTAGCCACAATTTCGTTAAGTCCACGTGTATTAAAAAGAATTGTTCTGGCTTGATGAATAATTTTTTTGCCCAAAGGAGTGGGGGCTATGGGATGTGCATTTCTGTCAAAAATAATTACATCCAATTCACTTTCTAATTTTTGTATCATCGCACTGAGCGTGGGTTGCGTGATATTACAAGATTCAGCGGCATTGACAAAGTGACGATATTGGTCCAAGGCTACAATATATTCCAATTGTTGAAGAGTCATAGTATATAGTTTTTATCTATACAAAGATAGTAAATATCTGTTGTATGTATGGTATAATTGAGCTACTTTTGTTTCATAAAGTTAAAATAAAGTTAAACAAATAAAAAAACAAAGTATTATGGAAACAAATAATCCCGTTTATGCAATGCCTCGTATTGGGGATAAAGCTCCTTCATTCAAAGCTGTTACCACACAAGGTGATATTAATTTTCCAGAACAATATGAAGGTAAATGGAAAATTCTTTTTAGTCATCCTGCCGATTTTACGCCTGTATGTACTTCGGAATTTATGACTTTTGCTAGTATGGCACCTGAATTTGAGGCTCTCAATTGTCAGTTGGTGGGTTTGTCGGTAGATGGTTTGTACAGTCATATCGCATGGTTGCGTACTATCAAAGATAAGATTGAATACAAAGGCATGAAGAATGTAGAAGTAAAATTCCCATTAATTGAAGACATCACTATGGAAGTAGCCAAAATGTATGGAATGCTACAACCTGGTGAAAGTACTACAAAAGCAGTGAGAGCTGTATTCTTTATTGATCCACAAAATATTATCCGTACCATTATTTACTATCCATTGGCTTTAGGTCGTAATTTTGATGAACTCAAACGTGTTTTAGTAGGTTTACAAACCGCAGATGCTTTCTCTGTGGCTCTTCCTGCCGATTGGCGTCCTGGCGATGAAGTGATTATGCCTACAGCGGGTTCTTGCGGTGTAGCAAAAACCAGAATGGAAGGTTCTGAAGAAGGTGTAACTTGTCATGATTGGTTCTTTTGCACCAAAAAATTGCTTAAGACCGAAATTGAAAAAGTATTAGGGAAATTATAAACGCACGAATCTCTAAGAGAATTTTGGTTTAGATTTGTAATTTTTAAAAAAAGAAGAGGGTGACTGAAATATCAGACACCCTCTTCTTTTTTATATATTCGTTCTAATTTTCAAAAATATACTTGTTCAAAAATTAGTAATATTCTATTTTGCGATCTGTTTTTTATCGCATATTGTGATAGACATTTTGTACGTCATCGTCTTCATCAAACTTAGCCAAGAGTTTTTCAATTTCAACTTGTTGTTCGGCAGTTACTTCTTTGGTGTCGGTAGGGATCCGTTCAAAACGACCCGAAATAAGTTCAAATGAATTTTCTTCAATGTATTTTTGAATATCTCCATACGATTCAAAAGGACCGTAAATCATGATATTGCCATCTTCGTCGGCAAATACATCTTCCACATTAAAATCAATTAATTCTAATTCTAATTCTTCTAAACTCAAACCTTCTTTGTTTTTTATTTTAAATACACATTTGTGTTCAAAAACAAAGGCAAGACAACCTGCAGTGCCTAAAGAACCATTAAATTTATTGAAATAGCTGCGCACATTGGCCACTGTACGTGTATTATTGTCGGTAGCTGTTTCCACAAGTATGGCCACGCCATAAGGACCATAGCCTTCAAAAACCACTTCTTTGTAATCGGCTTTATCTTTTTCAATGGCGCGTCGAATGGCTCTTTCCACATTTTCTTTTGGCATATTTTCCGACTTGGACTCTTGAATTAAAGCGCGCAAGTGTGGATTCATATTCGGATCTGTACCCGATTTTGCGGCCATCGTAATTTGTTTACCAAGCCGAGTGAACACGCGAGCCATATTGCCCCAGCGTTTAAATTTAGTTGCTTTTCTATATTCAAATGCTCTTCCCATAGTATATAAATTTTAAAAAATTATCGTTTGTTTTGTGTTGCTTGTTGTTGACGTGCCATTTCTTCTAAACGTTTTTGAAATTTGGATTTGACAATCGGTTTTTTCTTTTGTTCTTGGATACGTAAACGGACTTTGGCATCATTCATAAATTGTCGAATCATCCACATTTGACCAAAAGTAATCAGGGTGGATAAGAAATAATAATAATTTAAAGCGGCCGAATAACTATTCAAAAATCCTAAAAACATAATAGGCATAATATACATCATCATTTTCATCCCTGGCATTTGATTGGTGCCTGCACTTTGTTTCATGGTCATGTGAGTGTATAATAAGTTGGAGATGGCCATTAAGATAGCAAATAAACTAATGTGTGACCCATAGAAAGGAATATTAAAAGGAAGGGTGGCGATACTATCATAACTTGAAAGGTCGTCTGCCCACAAAAAATGCTGTTGCCTAAGTTCAATAGAGGCAGGGAAAAAGCGGAACATGGCCAGCAAAATAGGAAATTGAACCAACATCGGGATACAACCCGACATGGGGTTAATACCCGCTTTTTTATAAAGTGTCATCGTTGCTTTTTGTTTTTCCATAGCCTGTTCAGGTTTGGCAAATTTCTTAGCAATTTCATCCGTTTCTGGTTTTATCACACGCATTTTAGCCGAAGATACATACGATTTGTAGGTAATAGGAAATAAAATTATCTTCAGAAGTATAGTTAAAATAAGAATGATAATTCCGTAACTAATATTAAAACCAGACAAAAAATCAAAGGTTGGAATTACAGCCACCCGATTGATCCATTGCATAAGGAAAAAGCTCCATCCGAGTGGAATTTGACGTTCTAAATCTAAATCGTACGCACGCATGGTGCTATACTTATTAGGTCCCATATAAATACGCATTCCAATTGATTGATCGTTGCTTGAAGTGTAGGGAATACCAATAAGTGCCGACACATCTTTCAAATACCCTTTAGGTGCTTTTTTCTGTGTTTTGTTTTCTATATCCGCATTCAAAAACGCATCGTCGGCAATTAAAGTTACACAAAAGAATTGTTGTTTAAAAGATACCCATTTAAGGGGCGTTTTAATGGATTCAGCATCATCTTTGGTTTCGCTTAAATAATCTACATCATTGGTTGTAGGCTTGTAGTAAACGGCTGTATTGGCTTGCTCCATCGCAAGTGCTTTTTCGTATTGATGCAAATTGGCTTTCCAATTCAAATCGATAAAATTGGTATTTGCGGCAATAATATCTTCTAAACCTACCATACGAATATCGAAGCCAATCATATATTGATCTCCGTAAATAGTATACACAAATTCCATATAGCGATTGGTATCCAAGATTTGTTTGCTAGAATTAGGATAGATACGCATACGTACTTTTACGCTATCATTGTCTGTGACGGTATTTTTGGCTGGAGCTATATATTGAAAATATAAATCTTTGGTATTTACATTTCTATTGTTTGCAAAAAAGGAAAAGTAAAAATCAGAAAAAGCTTCATCCATCAGTAAAACGGGCTTTTTGTCGTAGGTGAGGTAGTCTTTGAGTGCCACATCGGTAATTCGTCCGCCTAAATTTTGAAATTGAATTTTAAAAACTTCGTTTTCAATTTTGTAAATTTCTTTAGTGCCTTCTAACGATTGACTGAATGCGTTGTTTGAATCAATGGTATTGATTTTTGCATTGGAGGTAGAGGCAACGGCTGTTTGAGTGGTGTCGTTTCCAATTGCATTGATTTTGGCTTGTGCAATGGAATCTACCATTTTTTGTTGTTGAGCCAAGGCTTCGGTTCGTGCTTGTTCCATCTTGCGTTTTTCGTCGGCAGAAGGAGAGCGCCAATAGCTGTACCCAACCATCAGTGCAAAAATTAACACGAGTCCGTAAATACTTTTTTTATCCATTTTTATATACTTATGCTTTTTATTACTTTAATACGTATGTAATACGTGTGCTATTAAGTTGTCGAAATCTACAAAAATGCGGACAACGAAAATAGCTCGCGAAGGTACGAAAAAAAACACAAATGTCCAAAATAAAGAAATTTGTAAAAGAGAATCTTGATTGAAAGCTATCCCAAAAGTTTTTTCACTAATTCGGAAATGAGACGACCTTCGGCTTTGCCTGACAGCGCTTTAGAGGCGATGCCCATCACTTTGCCCATATCTTTGGCCGAGTTTGCACCCACTTGCGCAATAATTTCTTTTAAATGGGCTTCTATCTCAGCTTCACTTAATTGTTTGGGTAAATAATTTACTAAGTAATTTACTTCCGATAATTCAATTTCGGCTAAATCGGAGCGGTTTTGAGCTATGTAAATTTCAGCGGAATCTTTACGTTGCTTAATTAATTTTTGAATAATTTTCAAAGCCATCTCATCGCTTAATTCACCCTCACATCCTTTGGCCGTTTTGGCTTCTAAAAATTCTTTTTTCACCCCTCTAAGGGCGGCTAAACGAGTTTTTTCACCTGCTAACATCGCGGCTTTGATATCGGCCGTTATTGTATCAAAAAGAGTCATAATATTAATTTTTGACAAAGGTACATATTTTTTTGAAAAGTTTAAAAAAATAGAGAAATATCACAGCAAGCTATTTTTATTCTGCTTTTAAAAATGCTATCTTTGCATTCTAATTAATAATAAAAAAATGAAGAGTATTTGTGGTATATACAAAATAGGAAATGGGCCTTCTAGTAGTCATACGATGGGACCCATGCGTGCAGCAACGATTTTTAAAAAGAAACATCCGCAAGCCGCGCGTTTTGAAGTAAATTTATATGGTAGCTTAGCGGCTACAGGCGAAGGGCACTTGACCAATCAAACACTCTTAAATACATTGGCTCCAATTCCTACCGAACTTTTAAAATTTCCTACCATCTTTCTTCCTTACCATCCCAATGGAATGATCTTTGAAGCTTTTGATGGCGAAGGACAATCTCTAGATAAGTGGGAAGTATATAGTATTGGCGGAGGCGATATTCGCGAAAAAGACAGTCTCAACAATATTGCCGATGAGGATATGCCCAATGTTAACGACGATTTGTATGCTGAAAAAAATATGGATGAAGTATTAGATTGGTGCATTACCAATGGGCGTATGATTTGGGAATATGTAGCGGTTCATGAAGAACCTTCTTGTTGGGAGTATTTACATGAGGTTTGGCAAGTGATGAAGGAAGGTGTTGAAAGAGGAATTAATGCCGAAGGAGTATTGCCTGGAAGTTTAAATTTACAACGTAAAGCCGCTCAATATGCAATTAAAGCGCAAGGATATCGAGCCTCTTTAAAAAGTCGAAGTCTCACTTTTGCCTATGCTTTGGCAACTGCCGAAGAAAATGCTGCGGGGGGACGTATTGTTACCGCGCCTACTTGTGGATCGGCTGGTGTATTGCCCGCTATATTGTATCATACATCCATGAGTTATGGGTATACCGACGATCGTATTGTGAAAGGCTTAGCCACCGCTGCTATATTTGCCAATGTGGTGAAAAAAAATGCTTCTATATCTGGTGCTGAAGTGGGATGTCAAGGTGAGATAGGTGTGGCTTGTGCAATGGCCGCTGCTGCTTGTAATCAAATTTTTGGAGGTTCAATTAGTCAAATAGAATATGCGGCAGAAATGGGATTGGAACATCACTTAGGCTTGACTTGTGATCCCATGTGTGGTTTAGTGCAAATTCCCTGTATTGAACGCTGTGCTTTTGCCGCCACCCGAGCCTTTGATGCCAATTTATATTCAATGCTTTCCGATGGGCGCCATCGGGTAAGTTTTGATAGAGTTGTTCAAGTAATGAAACAAACTGGTCACGATTTACCTAGTCTTTACAAAGAGACGAGTTTGGGAGGATTGGCCACGGTAGGTCTAAAAAGATAATACTATGCGTATCATTCATCGTCCTCAAACCAATCCGTATTTTAATATTGCAGCCGAGGAGTATGTATTAAAAAATATGGATGAAGATTGTTTTATGCTTTGGCGTAATCAGGCTTCTGTGATTGTAGGAAAACATCAAAACACCCTAGCTGAAATTAATTTAGATTATGTTCAACAACATCAAATTCCCGTTATTCGTCGCTTGTCGGGAGGGGGCGCTGTGTTTCATGATTTAGGAAATATCTGTTTTACCTTTGTGCAAAACATAGAATCGGAAAAAATTCCAGATTTTAAAAAATTCACGCAACCTATCTTGTCTTTATTGCAATCCATGGGAGTGAATGCCGTTTTTGAAGGACGTAACGATTTGACTATTGAGGGTAAAAAGTTTAGTGGAAATGCCGATTGTTTGTACAAAAATCGCATTTTACATCATGGCACCTTATTGTTTTCTTCTGAAATAGAAGATATGTCGCAATGTTTGCAAAATAATGCTATCAAATTTGATGACAAAGCCGTGAAATCGGTACGGAGTCGTATTACCAATATTAGCGAACATCTTAAAAGTAAAATGTCGGTAGAAGAATTTATATTTACTCTTGAAAAGTATATGGTCAATTTGTATCCCCAGGCTCAATTAGCAGAATTGACCTCAACTCAAATAGAGACAATCCATCAATTGGTGACACAAAAATATAGTACTTGGGAATGGAATTTTGGAAAATCGCCTAAATATAATTTTTCAAAAAATATGCGTACGCAAAAGGGCGGAACCCTAGAAGTTTGCTTGGAGGTGCACAATGGCAGAATGGAAGAGGTGCATATTTTTGGTGATTATTTTTTTAAAGCGGATACGGCTGATATTGAAAATGCCTTGCGCGGTCAGCTTCACAAAGAGGAAAATGTTAAATTGATTTTGCGCTCTTTTGACCTTTCTCGCTATTTTACCCATATTGACGAAACTGAAATAATGTCCCTTTTATTTTAAATACAATGAGTGATTTTGATCAGGTAATGCCCTCCGATATGGAAATGTATATTGAAAAATATACAAGTTCCGAAAGTGCGTGTCTGCATGCTTTAGAGCGAGAAACACATCTTAATGTATTGAACCCTCGCATGCTTTCAGGTGCTTATCAAGGCAAATTATTAGCCTTGTTGAGTTTGTTAATACAACCTACTAAAATTTTGGAATTGGGCACCTATACTGGCTATTCAGCGATTTGTTTATGCAAAGGTTTGCAAGAGGGAGGAAAATTGATTACGATCGATCGCAATGCCGAATTGGAAACCATGGCTCGAAAATATTTTGAAAAAGCGCAATTGACAGCCTGTATAGATTTTAGAATAGGAGATGCCATGCAGGTATTGCCTCAGTTGACCGATATCGATTTCGACCTTGTGTTTTTGGATGCAGACAAAGAAAATTATTTGGCTTATTATGAAATGATACTACCTAAAATGAAATCAGGTGGCGTTTTGCTTGCCGATAATGTTTTATGGAGTGGCAAAGTGTGGGATGAAAGTTGTCAAGATAAAGATACGCAAATTCTACGTGCATTTAATGCCTGTGTTCATGCCGACGAAAGGGTGGAAAATATTATTTTACCTATACGAGATGGGATTAGTTTGATACGAAAAAAATAATTTTTCAATTTTTGTCTGTATTTTCAAATATTTGTAAAATATATCTTTGTTTATTAGGAATATCCCGAAAAATTACTTTATATTTGTAATTCAAAAACAAAATAATTTTATAAAGTATGACTAAAATGTATAAATTGGGCATTGTATTTTTGCTCGCTCTCGGATGTGTGGCCTGTAAACCTTCTGCAAATCATTCAGTTATTGGGGAAATTGAAGGCCTCGGAAACGATACTCTCTATGTGGAGTATTTCTGTGCTTCGGATGTAGAAACTATGCTGTACGACACTCTAGTGGCAGCAAATGGTAAATTTTTGTACGATAAGTTGTTTGAACAAACTGTATTGATGACTCTTACTCCTAAGCAATGTATGGAATATGATTCACTCAGAGACGAAGTTCTGTCTTCTAAATTAAAACAAATTAATTTGATTGTAGAACCTGAGCAAACCATTCGTGTGGAAGGTCGATTAAATCCAGATCATTTAAGTTATAAGGCCTTAGGTTCCGATTTAATGAAAGATTATTCTAAAATAAGAGAGTCTACAATGGCGTTAGAAATTGAAAGTGAACGCATCTGGCGCGAAGCTGAGCAAATGTGGGCAGCGAAAGAAAGGGGTGCAAATATAGTGGATAGTATATTTGGCAATTTACTAAATAAAGCACAAGCCAGTGATGCCAAAGTAAACAATCTAAAGTTGGCCTATGTAAAAGCACACCCTCAAAAAATGCTTTCTGCTTTATATCTAACGACGCAACCCTTAGATACTTTAGGAGTATATTATGAAACCTTAACTGCAGAGGTCAAAAAAGGCGTATTTCAAGGGGTTTTAGAAGTTCAGTATGATAAATATTTACGGATGATCAAGTGCAAGGCAAATGAAGTTAAGATGGTGGCTGGTACCCCTGCACCCGAGTTTATTCTCAAAGATTTGAAGGGAAATGATGTGAGTTTGTCGTCCATATCTATGAAAAACAAATATATTGTACTTGATTTTTGGGGATCTTGGTGTTCTTGGTGTATCAAAGGTTTCCCAAAGATGAAGGCTTATTATGCTAAATATGCCAATAAGGTTGAATTTGTAGGTATTGCATGTAGCGATAAGGAAGAGGTTTGGAAAAAAGCAGTGGACACCTATCAATTGCCTTGGATCCAATTGATCAATGGTAAGAATATGTGTAATGATGTGACCGTTCTTTACGGAGTACAAGGTTTCCCTACCAAATTTATTTTGGATAAAAATTTGAAAATTGTGGATAGGATTGAGGGAGAAGATCCTTTATTTTACGAACGATTAGATGCTTTATTACAATAAAAGAGCCGACAAATAAATTGAACTAAATACAAGCATGTAAAATGCGTGTGTATACAAAAAAGGTCATATTTACTAAATAAATTTCAAAATGGAAAAAAATAGACAAATATTGCTCCTTGTTTTGTATCGAAATCTACTTAGTGTTTTGATAGGGGGGCTGATTTTAGCTGTGCCTGCGGAGGCAAACGGACAAAAACAAGTGACCCCTATTTTGGGTTCCCCCGTGATTTTAAATGATCAAAACAAACCAATTACCATCAATGAGATGCCCAAAATTATAGAAGCGGAAAAGATAGGTTTTGCGGTTTTTGATTTACCTAAACTTTCTTACCAACTCAATGAATTAGAACCTATCATTTCTGGTACAGCCATGATGTATCATTATGGCAAACATACCTTGGCCTACGTGAATAAGGTAAATGATTTATTGGTGGGAAGTAAATTTCAAAAAGCCTCTTTAGAAGAAATGATTCGATCGGCCGAAGGTGCTTTGTTCAATAATGCGGCTCAATTGTGGAATCATACTTTTTATTTCTATTCACTCAATGCGCCTAAAGATAGCAATCTTCCTTCGTCCAATATCTTGTCGGCCATTGAAAAACAATGGGGTTCTTTTGATAATTTCAAAGCTGAATTTAATCAAAAAGCCAATAGTTTATTTGGATCTGGTTGGGTATGGTTGGTCAAAGACAAAAATAGAAAATTATCCATTGTACAAACAATGAATGCGGACAATCCAATGCGAATGGGTTTAGCCCCTTTATTAGTTTTGGATGTGTGGGAACATGCATATTATACCGATTATTTTAATAGACGAGCCGATTTTGTAAATGCTTGGTGGGCTTTGGTTGATTGGGATCAAATAGAGGCACGATTGAAGAAATAAAATCTATCGAATGAAATAGAAATTTTTATTTTGTTAATTTTAAATTTAAAATATCATGCAAAAAACAACAAATGCGAAGAAGTCGCAAGTCAAAAAAGATGTGGTGGAACATCTTCATGGTAAACTTCCTAAAATTTTTGTATTAGATACCAATGTGCTATTGCACGATCACGAATGTATTCACAAGTTTCAAGAAAACGACATTGTGATTCCCATTGTGGCTTTAGAGGAATTGGATCATTTTAAAAAAGGAAACGAACAAATTAATTTCAATGCGCGTGAGTTGGCGCGAGAATTAGATAAGATAGCGGGACAACAATTATTCCAAGAAGGAGTGAGCCTAGGCAGAGGAATGGGGCGTATTCGAGTGGCTTTGGGCGCTGAATATAGTCAAGAAATGCTTTTGTCGTTTCATGAAGATACGCCAGATCATCGAATTTTAGCCATTGCTTTAAATGTAAAAAATAAAAATCCCAATCGTTTGGTATCCTTGGTGACCAAAGATGTGAATTTGCGTTTAAAAGCAAATGCTTTAGGTTTATTTGCTGATGATTATTTAAGTGATAAAGTGATTGTTTTTGAAGATGCCCCCAAACATTTATCGATTGTAAAAACTACGGATGAAAAAATAGCTCAACTCTTTGAATCCAGCAATAGTCTTTCGTCTAAAGAATTAAAAATACATCCACATGCCAACGAATATTTTATATTAGAAGGTCCTACCTCCCGCGTGCCTGTGATGTATAGTCCCTTGAACAAATCGGTCAATTATGTGCAAAAACAAATGGTGAGTGGGATCGAAGCGCGAAATGAAGAACAAGCGTTTGCTTTAGACGCTTTGATGCGACCCGAAATACAATTGGTAGCTTTGACAGGAGTGGCAGGTACAGGAAAAACCTTATTGGCCTTGGCTGCCGCAATTGCACAAGCCAAAAACTTCAAACAAATTTTATTGTCTCGACCCGTGATTCCTCTACAAAATCAAGAAATGGGATTTCTTCCTGGGGATGTAAATGAAAAGTTGGCTCCTTATATGTTGCCACTCTACGACAATTTAGCGGTTATCAAAAACAAAACTAAAATTAGTCAAAAAGAATTTTCACAAATTGAGGATTTGCAAAAAACGGAAGCTTTGCAAATAACACCTTTAGCCTATATTCGGGGGCGGAGTTTGTCGGATACTTTTTTTATTATTGATGAAGCCCAAAATTTGACCCCTCATGAAATCAAAACTATTATTACGCGCGCTGGGGAAGATACCAAATTGATTTTTACTGGTGATATTCATCAAATAGACTCTCCATATTTGGATTCTCAGTCCAATGGATTGAGCTATTTAGCCTCCAAAATGTCAGGACAAGAAATGTTTGCACATATTAATTTGGTCAAAGGCGAAAGAAGTTTCTTAGCCGAAGTAGCTGGCAAACTTCTCTAAAAAGCAAAGGGTGTAAATTAAAAAATCAAAGGGCGTAAA